>NZ_JBOFRH010000188.1:0-46001 GCF_051650925.1 Plesiomonas sp. | reverse complement strand
GAGCCAGCTCGGTCGCCAGACGACCCAGAGTCTTGCCGTTTGCGTCTACTACATACCAGTCGCGCTTAACGGTTTCTGGTTTAGCTACAAAAGTTTTCATGAAATAGCTTACCCAATAAAAAAGTTACACCCGGTGAATTAACGTCGGGAATGATGAAAATTCACGCTCACATGCCAAGCACAACAACCCCTTCGAGTTGAGTTTGCTAGCACCGTATTGGCGGGGACTACCAATGTAACGTGGGGTCGCAAGATTATAGTGAAGACCGCCGATAAAATCGACTGTTTTTTGCATCACATCTGCAATTACGACCAATGAGGCTGCGCAAGATAATCTATGCTCTGCATCTCTTGCAAGCGGGAAAAGCATCTTTGGTACTCAAAACGCAATAAATTCCCCTGATAGAGCTGTTCTGGCGCGGTTTCAGCCGAAATAATTAATTTTACCTTACGTTCGTAAAATTCATCGATTAAGGCAATAAAACGCCGAGCGGTATCATTATTCTCTTCTGACATACTGCAAACATGCGTTAATAACACAGTATGGTAACGCTGTGAGAGTGCAATAAAATCAGCCGCATTACGTGGTTGTTCACACAATGCGTTAAAAGTAACCATCAGCACACCGGCAGATTCGGCCTTAACCAAAATCTGCCGCTGATTAATTAAAATGGCATGATCACGCAAAGGTTGCTCAGTACTTAGGCGGGAAAAATAGTGTTGCATATTATTTTCAGCCAGCGCATCAAGCGGCCAATGGTAAATTTCAGCCTGTTGCAGTGTACGTAAACGGTAATCTATGCCGCTGTCGACCGATAACACCTGACAATGGTGTTTAATCAGTGCAATAGCCGGTAAAAACCGGCTACGTTGTAATCCATTGCGGTAAAGATCGTCTGGTTGCACATTTGAGGTTGCCACCAGCACCACACCCCGCGCAAACAAGGCTTCAAACAATCCACCGAGCAACATCGCATCGGTAATATCAGAAACGAAAAACTCATCGAAACAGATAACGGTATACTGCTCACTCAGTTGCTGCGCAATATGAATAAGCGGATCGGCACGCCCTTTTTGCTCATTTAATGCGCTGTGTACGTAATGCATAAAACGGTGAAAGTGCATACGCAATTTGCGATTACCGGGTAAAGCATCGTAGAACAGATCCATCAACCATGTTTTTCCACGGCCAACGCCCCCCCACAGGTATACGCCCAGTATCGGCTCGGCTGGTGTTATCGGAGGCGAAAAACGGGTCTGCAACAATGCAAACGGGCGCATCCAGAACTTTATTCCCCACTTTTGCTCAGGCTCTGTTTTTAAAGGCGTATTATGTGAGGAAAACAGGGTATTCAACGGTGCTGACGTAGTGGTATGTTGAACTAATTGCAGAAAAAGGCGATCTAACGCCTGTACCGCTTGCTGTTGAGCTGCATCAGGGCTGAATTGCGGCTCTAGCAACAATTGCTGATAACGTTGGCTAGGTGGAGTCACGTCCATTGTTCGACCACTTCCTGTATAAATATTCGTTATAGTCTTAACGTGCTTTCTATCACGCTAAAAGATAACGCTTATAGTATCACGCAGCCTGCAAGAGCAGGTATAGTGGCAGCAGTAAAGACAGTGGCATAATAGCCACCTTGCTGATTAAGCTTGGTTTTCCCTAGGAGTAATTATGACTTGGATTAGTGCGCTTATTTTCATTCTTGGTTTG
This sequence comes from Plesiomonas sp., assembly GCF_051650925.1. Taxonomy (NCBI): domain Bacteria; kingdom Pseudomonadati; phylum Pseudomonadota; class Gammaproteobacteria; order Enterobacterales; family Enterobacteriaceae; genus Plesiomonas; species Plesiomonas sp. The sequence goes on along the minus strand of NZ_JBOFRH010000188.1, from coordinate 44,287 downwards.
GCGCTGGGTATGATTCTGGCCCGTTTTACGCAAAAAGATCTGCGTAAGCAGAAAAAAATACAAACTGAACTCGAAAAAAATAAGTACGAGTTAGAGCAGTATCGCCAAGAGTTAACTGATCATTTTGCACACAGTGCAGAGCTGTTGGATAACATGGCTAATGATTACCGTAAGCTGTATCAGCATATGGCAAAAACCTCGAATCAACTGCTGCCTGAGCTGCCAAAACAGGATAATCCATTCCGCTATCGTTTAACCGAAGCTGATAATGATCAAGCGCCAATCAGTATGCCGCGCGATTACCCTGATCAACACACCGGCATATTCAACCCTAAAAAACCACAAGCTTAAAAAACACTGGGGAAGTCGGTTACTTAGTGAACTAAGCAAAACATCAGTAGTCTTAGTGGTAAGTTGTTCTTTTTGAACGGCGGTATTGCTTTTTCCTTACTGAATTCTGTTTTCTTGATTGTTGGATGTGTTGCTATGAAAAAACCAGTGCTATTACTGAGCGCTTTAACGTTAAGTTTAGGCTTATCTTTGAGTCCGGTTCCGGCGCTTGCAGCGCTTCCTGCGGCGGTCAACGGGCAAGAGATGCCAAGCCTTGCCCCTATGCTGGAAAAAGTACTTCCTGCTGTTGTCGGAATCTCTGTGGAAGGTACTCAGGTACAGCGTCAGCGTTTACCGGAAGAGTTTAAGTTCTTTTTTGGCCCTGATTTCCCGACTGAACAGTCGAGCGAGCGCCCATTTCGCGGACTCGGTTCTGGTGTGATTATTGATGCTGGGAAAGGTTATGTCATCACCAATAACCATGTGATTAATGGGGCTGATAAAATCAGTGTACAACTGAAAGATGGCCGTGAGTTTAAAGCAAAATTACTCGGTGCAGACAAGCAATCTGATATTGCCTTGTTGCAACTGGAGAACCCAAAAGATCTGACCGCAATTAAAGTGGCCAATTCAGATGGTTTACGAGTGGGTGATTTTGCCGTAGCAGTAGGTAATCCATTTGGTTTGGGGCAAACTGTAACGTCTGGGATTATCTCTGCACTGGGCCGTACCGGATTAAATCTGGAGAACTTTGAGAACTTTATCCAGACCGATGCAGCAATAAACCAAGGCAACTCAGGCGGCGCGCTGCTGAACTTAAACGGTGAGCTCATTGGTATCAACACGGCTATTTTAGCGCCAAGCGGCGGTAACGTCGGTATCGGTTTTGCGATTCCAAGTACCATGGCGAAAAACTTAGTTGATCAGATAATCCAGTTTGGTGGTGTACGCCGCGGTATTTTGGGTATTAAAGCCGGTGAAATGAACCCAGATCTGGCCAAAGCGTTCAATTTGGATGCGCAAAAAGGGGCATTCGTCAGTGAGGTTGTACCCAATTCAGCCGCCGCAAAAGCCGGTATTAAAGCCGGTGATGTGATTGTGATGATGGACGGCCAGCCGGTTGCCAGCTTTGCTGAGATGCGTGCCAAGATTGCAACGATGGGCGCAGGTAAAACCGTAAAACTCGGTCTGCTGCGTGATGGTAAGCCGCTTGATGCTGATGTGACGCTGGCACAAAGTGATGATGTGCAGACTAACGCATCAAATCTGTATCCGGGATTAGAAGGCGCTGAGTTGCTCAACTACAGCAAAGGTGAACATCACGGCGTACAGATCACCAAAGTGACGAAAGGCTCATCTGCTGCGCGGATTGGCTTACAAAATGGTGATGTGATTATTGGTATCAACCGTCAGCCAATAGCAAATCTCGGTGAGCTACGCAAAGTGTTAGACAGCAAGCCACCGGTTATTGCGATGAATATTCTGCGTGGGGATGCCTCACTGTATGTGCTGCTGCGTTAACAGCACAACCCTGTGGGGTTTTATGGCGGCATATCATGTCCATCTGGCCTGATATGCTGCGATACTCTACCGAATCAGGATGCCGTAACGGTATCCTGATTTTCTCTTTCTGCTTCACAACATCAACTGACTGCCATTATGCTTGCAAAGCTACTTAAAGCGATTGTACTGGGAATACTGGCTGCCTTGCTGGTGCTCTGGCTCTATCCTGAAATACGTAAAAGTTCTATGGTGCTGCCTGCACCGCATTTATCCATCGGCACAGAGCAACCCATCAGTTTTAATTCGGCAGTACGCCGCGCTGCGCCTGCGGTGGTGAATGTGTATAACCGCAGCATGGGTAAAACCAGCGAAGATCAAACGCTGGGGATCCGCAATCTGGGATCCGGCGTGATTATGGACCCACGTGGTTATATTCTGACGAATCAGCACGTTATTGCCAGTGCTGATCAGATTATTGTCGCGTTACAAGATGGCCGTGTGTTTGAGGCGATGTTAGTTGGTTCTGATACGATGACAGATCTGGCGGTACTGAAAATTGACTCAACCAGTCTGCCTGAAATTCCGCAAAACTCAGAGCGCCCTGCCCGTGTTGGGGATGTCGTATTGGCTATCGGTAACCCCTATAATCTGGGGCAAACTATTACACAGGGTATTATCAGTGCCACTGGGCGTATCGGTTTGAGTACGTTTGGCCGACAAAATTTCCTGCAAACGGATGCATCAATTAACCGTGGTAACTCCGGCGGTGCACTGGTAAACAGTCTGGGCGAGTTAGTGGGTATTAACACACTCAGTCTAGATAAGAGCAACTCTGGTGAGGCGGCGGAAGGCATTGGCTTTGCTATTCCGGTGGCGCTAGCCAGCAAAATCATGAATAAGCTGATCCGGGATGGACGGGTGATCCGCGGTTATATCGGGGTTCAGGGCCGTGAGGTTGTTCCGGCAAGAAGTCCGCATTTTAACCTTGAGCGGGTACAAGGCATTATTATCGGCGCAATTGAACCAACCAGCCCTGCGGCAATCGCCGGTTTGCAGGTGCGTGATATTGTGACATCCATTGATGGCAAGGTAGCGGTCAGTGCCGTTGGTGTGATGGATCAGGTGGCAGAGATCCGCCCAGGATCAACCATTCAGGTTGCGCTGATCCGTGATGGTAAAGAGATGACGATTCCGGTTACGGTCAGTGAATACCCCATTCATTGACTCTGAGCCTACGCATTGAATAACCCCCAGTGAACGCCAATGACTGACAACCAAAAGCAATATTGGCGGTTTTGTATACTGGGGAGATAAGCCATAAAACGCGCGTATAGAAACGTATGCAGTTAAGTCTCTCTGCAATAAAAAAGGCCTGTCGGATAAACCCCGACAGGCCTTTTTTATTTTCTAAGGTACAAAAGTACGCAGATTATGCGTCAGCTTTTACACGTTCAATTTTTGCACCCAAACCACGCAGTTTATCTTCGATACGCTCATAACCACGATCGATGTGATAAATACGGTCAACTTCTGTCACACCGTTGGCAATGCAACCAGCCAAGACTAAACTTGCTGATGCGCGTAAGTCGGTTGCCATCACCTGAGCATGGCTGAGTGTCGCCACACCTTTGCTGATAACGGTGTTGCCTTCGATCTCGGCACGTGCTCCCATGCGCATCAGTTCAGGCACATGCATAAAACGGTTTTCAAAGATCGTTTCGGTAATTACACCCGTGCCTTCTGCAACCATGTTCAGCAAGGTAAACTGTGCTTGCATATCGGTTGGGAAACCCGGATGCGGAGCGGTACGGATATTGACCGCGTTCAGACGCTTCCCTTCGGTATCGATGCTGATCCAGTCTTTTCCGGTCTCAATTTTAGCACCGGCTTCACGCAGTTTTGCCAGTACAGCATCGAGCGTTTCAGGTTTGGCATTACGGCAAACAACACGGCCTCCGGAGATTGCCGCCGCAATCAAGAAAGTACCGGTTTCGATGCGGTCAGGAACAACCCGATGCACACCGCCGCCTAAGCGCTCAACACCTTCAATGGTAATACGATCAGTACCTGCACCGGAAATTTTAGCACCAAGGGTATTGAGGAAGTCTGCAGTATCAACAATTTCCGGCTCACGTGCGGCATTTTCAATCACGGTTGTACCGGTAGCCAGTGTTGCAGCACTCATGATGGTAACCGTAGCACCCACACTGACTTTATCCATCACGATATGTGCACCGGTCAGACGACCATTCACCGAGGCTTTAACATACCCCTCTTCGAGCTGGATATCTGCCCCAAGCTGGCGTAAGCCGCTGATATGCAGATCAACAGGGCGTGCACCAATGGCACAACCGCCCGGCAGTGATACCTGACCACGGCCAAAACGTGCCACCAGCGGGCCCAGAGCCCAGATAGAGGCACGCATGGTTTTCACCAGATCGTACGGCGCACAAAATTCGTTAACATCACGAGCATCAACGTGTACCGAACCGTTACGTTCCACTTTTGCACCAAGCTGGCGCAACAGTTTCATGGTGGTGTCGATATCCCGCAAGTGCGGGACATTTTGAATTTCTACCGGCTCTTCAGCCAACAGCGCGGCGAATAAAATAGGCAATGCAGCGTTCTTCGCACCGGAGATGTTCACCTCTCCGTGTAGGCGGGTAGGCCCTGTTACTTGAAATTTATCCATTAATCCTGCTCTCGATTAACTAGCTTGGCAGCAGAAACTTTCGCTCACGTTGCCATTCGTCTGGGGTCAATGCTTTTATAGACAGCGCATGAATGCGATTGTCTGCAATATATTCCATCAAAGGTGCATAGACGGTTTGTTGTTTTTTAACGCGGCTCATTGCTGTGAACTGTTCGCTAACAGCAATAACCTGAAAATGGCTTCCATCACCGGTCACGTAAGCATCATCGAGAGATAACGCACTGATCAGGATGTTTTTAATTTCATTGTTATCCATATTTTACTCTCGATTATTTTATGCTCGATTACTTTGGGTGGTGCTACACAAGGTGACTGTCTGTTTTAGATTCAGGCATGTTGATATACGGCGACATAATCTTAGTCAGATTCGATAAATCGATCAGTGTGACGAGGGCACTTGGTATATTAACCAGTGTACAAATGCTGCCCTTTTCACTGGCTTCTACCAGCAATGTCATCAAAAATGCCAACCCAGCTGAATCAATCCGTTTTAATCGGCTTAGATCAATCTCATACGCCTGCTGCGCGGGGATGAGATTATCACGCTCGGCCCAAAAATCGAGTAGAGAATCACGGTCGAGCTCTCCAGTAAGGAGAACACGACCTGATTGTTCCGGCAGCCATTGTACACGTGCTGTCATTAGCTTTTCTGCTTTAATGTGATAGGAACGGCGGCAGAATCTTTCAGTACTTTAGTCAGTGCATCAATACCACCAGAGCGCAGTACACCGGCCCACTCATTTTGTTTGGTAGAGATCATGCTGATGCCTTCGGCAATCATGTCATACGCTTGCCATTCACCCGTTTTGCTGTTTTTACGCCACTTAAAATCAAGGCGGGTTGGCGTTTTGCCAGGCTCAAGCACATCAACGCGAATGGAAACGATGTTACTGTCACCAAGTGGCTTCTCTTTTTCAATATTCAGATTCTGGCCTGAGTACAAGGTTAGTGCCTGTGCATAGGCTTGTACCAGATACTGATCAAACGCGGCAAAGTACGCTGTACGCTGGGCTTCAGTGGCTTCTTTGAAGTAACGGCCAAGCACCAGTGAACCGGCATAACGCACATGCACATAAGGCATCAGCTCTTTGCGTACAATATCCTTAAGCATATTAGGGTTTTGCTTAATCTGTGGCTGTTTGTTTTTCAAATCAGTAAACAGCTGATCAGCCACTTGGTTCATTAATACATACGGGTTACTGGTGTCAGCAGCATGCACCCAAGGGGTGATAACCAGCAGAGCCAGCATCATAAAACGCTTCCACATATTCGGTATCTCCTAAACGTTATTCTTTAATGTGCGCCAGCTGAACTTTCTGCCGCATTGGTTGTGTTGTTACTGCCACCGGTGTTGTACAAGAACTGACCTATCAGATCTTCAAGCACCATGGCGGATTTGGTGTCTTCTATTTTATCGCCATCTTTCAAAATGGCGGTATCGGTATCAATGAAACCTGGCGTCAGTGATAAATATTGCTCACCTAACAGCCCTGAGGTACGAATCGACAGTGAGCTGGTTTCAGGAATATCGTTATATTTGGCTAAAATACTCAGTTCCACTTGGGGCAGATAGCTGCTGGTGTTCAGTGAAATAGCGGTGACCCGACCGATAACCACTCCGCCAATTTTCACCGGTGAACGTGGCTTGAGGCTGCCGATATTGTCAAAGGTGGCGGTTAAGCGGTATGTCGGTTCACTGCCCAAGGCTTTAATGTCAGCAACTTTTAGCCCTAAAAAAACCAGAGCGGCTAAACCTACTAACATGAAAATACCTACCCATATTTCCAATCGTCTATTTTGCTGCATGCAGATCAGTTCCCAAACATCAGTGCGGTAAGCACGAAATCTAATGCTAATACGGCTAACGACGAGTGCACAACTGTGCGAGTCGTAGCCTGACTAATTCCTGCCGACGTAGGGACGGCATCGTATCCATTAAACAGGGCAATCCACATCACGGTAATGGCAAAAACCACGCTTTTTAAAAAGCCATTCAGCAGGTCATATGACCAACTGACCGAAGATTGCATCACTGACCAAAAACTACCGTGGTCAATGCCTTTCCAGTCAACACCCACCACCGAACCACCCCATACCCCTACAGCGACAAAGATGGTTGAAAGAATTGGCATGCTGATGACACCGGCCCAAAAGCGCGGAGCAATGACTCGGCGTAACGGGTCTACCGCCATCATTTCAAGGCTAGAGAGCTGTTCAGTGGCTTTCATCAAACCTATCTCTGCGGTGATAGCAGAGCCGGCACGCCCAGCAAACAGCAAGGCGGTGACAACAGGCCCGAGTTCACGAAACAGCGATAAGGCAACCATCTGCCCAAGGCTTGTCTCTGCGCCAAAATCAACCAGAATGATGTAACCTTGCAAGGCCAGCACCATGCCAATAAAAAGCCCCGAGACTAAAATAATCAGTAACGATTGCACGCCAATGCTGTAAAGCTGACGCAGTAGCAATGGGAACTGTTTACGCGGTTGTGGCCGCCCAATTAGCGCACCAGCCAGCATTATTCCTGCCCGCCCGAAGGTAGCACAGGTTTGCAGCCCGCTGCGGCCAAATGAAGCCAGCGTATCGAGTAACATTAGCCAAATAACTCCGTACGGTAATCCTGAGCGGGAAAACTAAATGGCACTGGGCCATCGGCTTTTCCATCGAGAAATTGGCGAACCCGAGGGTCAGTATGCTCACGCAGCGCTTGTGGTGCGCCGTGAGCAATCACATGTTGTTCTGCAACGATATAGGCGTAGTCTGCAATACTGAGCACTTCCGGCACATCATGCGATACCACAATACAACTCAAGCCCAGCGATTGATTGAGCTGACGAATCAGCGTGACTAAGATCCCCATATTGATCGGATCTTGCCCCGCAAAAGGCTCATCAAACATGATGAGTTCAGGATCGAGGGCTATCGCGCGGGCAAGTGCTGCTCGGCGGGCCATGCCGCCTGACAACTCGGCCGGCATCAAATCAGCAGCACCACGTAATCCCACTGACTCGAGCTTCATTAATACAACTTGCCGTAATAAAGGCTCGGGTAGCTGACTGTGTTCACGCAGTGCAAATGCCACATTTTCAAAGACATTTAAGTCAGTGAATAGCGCGCCTGATTGAAATAGCATGCTCATTTTTTTGCGCACGTCATACAGCTGACGGCGCGACAATGACGGTATATTATCGCCATCAAACCAAATTTCGCCGGAGGTAGGCTGTAATTGCCCGCCAATTAAGCGCAATAATGTTGTTTTGCCGATCCCTGACGGCCCCATAATGGCAGTAATTTTGCCACGGGGAACGCTGAGGTTAATATCCTCAAAAATCGGCCGATCGCCACGGGAGAAGCTCATATTGCGGACTTCTACCAAGTGAGTCTGAGTATGAGTCATCACGTTCTCTTTAAATAACCGAGATAATTAGGCCGCGGGCATGATAGGCATTCCACGCTAATATCTCAACACACCCATGAATGAATGTTGCCGTTTTACTTTTTGCCGTTCGGCAGTCAAAATTAGCCGCAATACCACATGCTAAGGCGGTATTTAGCCATCACTTATCCTATCAATGTCTATTACAGATGATCATTACATGCTGTAATTAAACAAGATGACTACATCAGTGTGATGACTACAAATTGTACTGCAACATTGCAGATGTATTAAACCACAAATTATCACAACAGGATTTACTTAATGTGGCTTGCCGTTTCTTTATTAGTGCTGGGTTTAGTTTTATTGGTCTGGAGTGCTGACCGCCTTGTTTACGGCGCTGCAGCATTAGCAAAAAGCTTTCATGTTCCGCCACTGATTATCGGTATGACCATCGTCGGTATGGGCACCTCTGCCCCTGAAATGGTGGTTTCTGCCACAGCCGCATTCAGTGGGCACAGCAATACGGCAGTCGGGAATGCGATTGGTTCGAATATCGCCAATATCCTGTTAATCTTAGGTGTAGTGGCGCTAATCTGCCCGCTAAAAGTCAACACAACGATTATTAAACGTGAATTACCCATTATGTTGGGCGTTTCTGTACTGGCCGGCATTTTGTTGTACAACAATTATTTGGGCAGAATAGAATCTTTTATCCTATTAGCCGTGTTTGCGCTGTTTATGCTTTATATGACACACCTTGCCCGCTCTGCGGCACGCACCGGCAGTACTGAGCCCGATGATGATATTCCTGAAGGTGTCAGTCGTGGCCGGGCCAGTTTTTGGTTAATTGTTGGCCTCATTGTGCTGCCTCTCTCATCAAAACTGATGGTGGATAATGCCACCGTGATTGCACATGCATTGGGTATGAGCGAGCTGATTATTGGCCTGACCGTGATCGCCATTGGCACGAGTTTACCAGAGCTAGCAACCTCAGTTACCGGCGCACTCAAGGGTGAAGATGATATGGCGCTGGGCAATATCATTGGCTCAAATATCTTTAACATCTTGACTGTGTTGGGTATTCCAGCATTAATTTCCCCTTTTGCAACCGACCCCGCAGCATTTAGCCGCGATTTTATGGTTATGATGGGGGCTAGCCTGTTTTTAGCGGCACTGTGTCTGCGTCGCAGCCATCGCATTGGCCGTATTGCCGGCGTGCTGTTATTGGGCAGTTTCATTGCTTATCTGACCATGCTGCTGCAACAGATGCAGGCGTAAGACAATCCACACCATAAACGATGGTGGTGTTGCACACTTTTTGCGAAAACTCTTTTAAATTTGCGAGAGCCATGATGCCAAATGCTTTTGACTTCCAGCACTGGGGACGCCACGTTCTGACTATTGAGCGTGACAGTATTGATCAGCTCGATCAGTATATTGACGCCAATTTTGCGCACGCCTGTAAATTAATTTACGAATGCAGCGGCAAAGTGGTTGTCATGGGAATGGGGAAATCAGGCCATATTGGGCGCAAAATTGCCGCCACCTTTGCCAGCACTGGGACGCCTGCATTTTTCGTTCATCCAGGCGAAGCCAGTCACGGCGATTTAGGGATGCTGAGCAAAGATGATGTGGTTCTGGCTATCTCAAATTCCGGTGAAGCGCACGAGATCTTAACCCTGATCCCCGTGATTAAGCGTCTTGGTAACCCGTTGATTTGCATGACCAGTAAACCTGACAGCACCATGGGTCGGCTATCAGATGCTCATTTGTGTATTCATGTACCGCAAGAGGCCTGCCCACTGGGTCTTGCCCCGACATCAAGCACCACTGCAACCTTAGTGATGGGTGATGCTCTTGCCATTGCACTGCTCAAAGCACGCGGTTTTACCGCCGATGACTTCGCACTGTCGCACCCCGGTGGTGCACTCGGGCGTAAGCTGCTGCTGAAAGTAAAAGATATTATGCATACCGGCGATGATCTGCCCTTTATCGCGCCAACAGCCAGTTTACGCGATACCGTGTTGGAAATTTCCCGCAAGAAACTGGGAATGGTAGTAATCTGTGATGACATGATGCATATTCAGGGCATTTTTACTGACGGCGATCTGCGTCGGGTATTCGATTTACACCACGATCTGAATAATATTGCCATCGAAAGTGTAATGACACGCGGTGGCCTGCGCATTGACCCTGAATCATTAGCTGTTGAGGCACTCAATATGATGCAAAAGCGTTGTGTTTCGTGCCTGTTGGTGACACAAAATGATGTGCTTGTGGGCGTTATCCACATGCATGATCTGTTAAAAGCCGGAGTAGTATAATGTTAATTGATACCTGTTACGGTGCCGTAGAGCGTTCGGTACTGGAGCGCGCCGCGCAAATAAAACTGCTTATTTGCGATGTTGATGGTGTGCTGTCTGATGGGTTAATTTATATGGGTAATCAGGGCGAAGAGCTAAAAGCATTTCATGTGCGTGATGGTTATGGCATTCGCTGTCTGCTGACCTCTGATATTGAAGTCGGGATCATTACCGGCCGCTCATCACAACTGGTTGCTAACCGCGCTAAAACACTTGGGATCACCCACCTGTATCAGGGGCAACTCGATAAAATTATCGCCTTTCGTGAGCTGATAAGTACCTTGGATCTACGCCCCGAGCAGGTAGCCTATATTGGCGATGACCTAATTGACTGGCCGGTAATGAAAGAGGTTGGACTGTCAGTCTGTGTGGCAGATGCCCACCCGCTGTTGCTGCCTCGCGCTGATTACACCACCAATTTTAAAGGTGGGCATGGTGCAGTACGTGAACTGTGCGATCTGATTTTGTTGGCACAAGGTAAACTTGAAAGCGCACAGGGGCACTCTATATGAATGTCCGCCTGAGTCTGTTTCTCGGCGCGATTGCAATCGTACTTGTCGGGTGGCTTGTCGCCACCTCTGAGCAGGTCGCCCCGACGCTGGGTACAGTAAAAGGCGATCCTTCGTTTTGGGGCAACAATATGCTGACCGTAGTGTATGATCCAGAAGGGAAACTGCACTATAAATTGGTCTCAACCAAGGTGAAATATTACGCTGAAACGGGGGATACTGATTTTACCCAACCCCTGATGACGCTCTATTCACAAACAGGAATTCCCATCTGGATGGTGCGTGCCGACAGTGCCGTATTAACCAAAGATCGGATGCTGTATCTGAAGAACAACGTTGAGGTTAACAGCCTAACACCAGAATCACAGCTTGAGCGCCTTGAAACCGCACAGGCGACCATCAATCTGAAGACGCAAGATATAACCTCTGATACCGAAGTGAAACTATACGGTGCCAACTTCACCTCGACCGGTCTGAAGATGGTCGGTAACTTACGCAATCGAACGGCAGCACTTCAAGAGCAGGTAAAATCGTATTATGAAATTAAAAAACCGTAGTTTACTGGCCGCTTTTACTCTGGTGATGTTGAGCCGCCCCGCATTTGCTGTCAAAGGCGACACCGACCAGCCAATTAACATCAACTCAGAGCAGCAGTCTCTCGATCTGGCGACCAATACCGTGGTATTTACCGGTAATGTCGTGCTCACACAAGGCACAATCAAAGTGACCGCCAATAAAGTGGTTGTTATCAGACCAAAAGATGAGAAAGGCAAAGAAATTATCGAAGCCTTTGGTAAACCGGCCACCTTCTATCAAATGCAGGATAACGGCAAACCGGTTGATGGCTACGCCGATAAAATGCGTTACGATTTAGGTACTGATTTTGTGGAACTGATCGATAACGCAGAACTCAAACAACTAGACAGCAGCGTGAAGGCCGACCGCATAACCTATTTGATGCAAAAGCAGCAAATGGAAGCGTTCAGCAATAAAGGTCAGCGGGTTGTCACTGTGCTGCAACCGGCTCAGCTCAATAACTCCAACAAGAAAAGTAGCAACTAAATGGCAACGTTGATCGCAGAAAATTTAGCCAAAAGTTATAAAGGCCGCAAAGTGGTGGTCGATGTTAGTCTGACCGTGAAATCCGGCGAAATTGTCGGCTTACTCGGCCCGAATGGTGCAGGTAAAACCACCACTTTTTATATGGTGGTTGGTTTAGTTGCACGTGATAATGGCAGCATTCGTATTGATGACGAAGATATTAGCCTGTTGCCGATGCATGCGCGAGCACGCAAAGGGATCGGCTATTTGCCGCAAGAGGCCTCTATTTTTCGGCGCTTGAGTGTCTATAAAAACCTAATGGCGGTACTCGAAACCCGACAGGATTTAGATGATAAAGGCCGCCTTGATCGCGCTGAAGAGCTGCTTGATGAGTTTCATATTCAGCATATTCGCGATAGCTTAGGTCAGGCTTTATCAGGCGGTGAGCGCCGGCGGGTTGAGATTGCCCGCGCCTTGGCAGCTAACCCTAAGTTTATCCTCCTTGATGAACCGTTTGCCGGTGTTGACCCGATTTCGGTTATTGATATCAAAAAAATCATTGAACATCTGCGTGATAGCGGCCTCGGTGTACTGATTACCGACCATAACGTGCGTGAAACCCTTGATGTGTGTGAACATGCTTACATCGTAAGTCAAGGCCATATGATTGCGCACGGGACTCCTGCAGAAGTTTTAGACGACGAACATGTCAAACGCGTATATCTAGGTGATCAATTCCGTTTATAACGTATTATCATCTGCACAACAGAGTCTCTATTTGATTACGTGTTGATTGCATGTTGTATATTGATTTCACATCAATGCTGCATACTGCATTTTCCCTTCATGTTGAAGGTGTAACAGATATTTGAGGTTACATGAAGCCAAGTTTACAGCTCAAGCTTAGCCAGCAATTAGCGATGACGCCTCAGCTACAACAGGCTATTCGCCTGTTGCAGTTGTCAACGCTTGAGCTACAGCAAGAGATCCAACAAGCGCTTGACAGTAACCCTCTGCTTGAACTTGCCGATGATATTGAAGAAATGTCATCCGAGATATCGGAGTCAACGTATACTCAGTCTGAAGCATTCAATGCCGATGAACATGAGCAGACGTATCATGAAGAGCAAGCTGAACACGATTTTGACTCACGCGATGCACTCGATCAGCAACAATTGCCGCAAGAGTTACCTGTTGATGCATCGTGGGATGATATTTACAGCACAAACAGTGCACCAATGGTCAGTGGCAGCCATACTGTAGACAGTGATGCACCGCTTTACCAAGGTGAGACGCGTGAAAGTCTGCATGACTATCTGCTTTGGCAGGCACAGTTGTCACGCATGAGTGATATTGATCATGCCATTGCAGTTGCATTGATCGATGCCGTAGATGATGCGGGTTACCTTACGCAGTCACTTGAGGAGATCCGAGTAAGCCTTGGTGACAACAGTATCGATATCGATGAAATACAAGCGGTACTGACTCGGGTGCAACATTTTGATCCGCTCGGCGTTGCTGCCCGAGATCTGCGTGAATGTTTACTGGTGCAGTTAAAGCAGCTGCCAAAGCAAACTCCAGCACGCAAACAAGCACAGATAATCATCAGTGATCATCTTGATCTGCTGGCAAACCGCGATTTTCGGGGATTAACCCGCGAAACTCGACTAAAAGATGATGATCTGAAAGTAGCGATAGCATTAATTCAAACGCTAGACCCACGACCCGGACACAGCGTATGCCAACGCGAAACCGAGTATGTGATCCCTGATGTGGCAGTCAGGAAAATGGCCGGCGCGTGGCATGTTGAACTCAACGGTGATGCAACACCGCGTTTGTCAATCAATCCGCAGTATGCGGCAATGTCGCGCCAAACAAATAACAGCGCTGACTCACAATTTATTCGATCCCACTTGCAAGATGCAAAGTGGTTGATTAAAAGCTTAGAGAGTCGGAATGATACGCTGCTCAAGGTGGCTTGCTGTATTGTTGAACATCAGCAAGATTTCTTTGAGTATGGCGATGAACACATGAAGCCGATGGTACTTGCTGATGTAGCGTTACGTGTGGAAATGCATGAATCGACCATATCCCGCGTCACTACACAAAAGTTTTTACACAGCCCACGCGGCATTTTTGAACTGAAGTATTTTTTTTCCAGCCACGTCAGTACCGATGACGGTGGCGAGTGTTCCTCTACGGCGATCCGTGCTCTTGTAAAACGGATGGTTGCAGAAGAAAACCCCGCAAAACCGCTGAGCGACAGTAAAATCGTCTCAATGCTTGCGGATCAGGGGATCATGGTTGCACGGCGGACTATTGCCAAATACCGTGAATCACTTGCGATACCCCCATCTAATCAGCGTAAACGCTTGGTTTGATACAACAGGATGAGGAAAGACGCTTATGCAAATTAATCTGTCAGGTCATAATGTAGAAATCACAGAAGCGTTACGCGACTATGTCAGTACAAAATTCAGTAAGCTTGAACGCTTCTTTGAGCATATTAACAATGTACATGTGGTTTTAACGGTTGAGAAAAATATTCAAATTGCTGAAGCCACTCTGCATGTTAATGCCGGCGAGCTACACGCTTCTGCCGAGCATGAAACTATGTATGCAGCCATTGATCTGCTGATTGATAAGCTTTCCCGTCAGCTAACTAAACATAAAGATAAACTACACAAGCAGTAATTATGCAACTAAGCACTGTGCTTTCACTGGACTGTACGCGAAGTGCAGTCCATTGCTCCAGCAAAAAACGCGCACTGGAAATTATCAGTGAGCTGGCAGCGCAACGCGTCAACATCCCTGCTCAAACACTGTTTGAGGCGATGCTGGCCCGTGAAAAAATGGGCAGCACCGGCATTGGAAACGGCATTGCGATCCCGCACGGAAAAACCGAAATAGGCAGTGCTACTGTTGCCGTTTTTTTGCGTAGCGAGCAGCCTATTCCATTTGATGCAATTGATAATCAACCGGTTGATCTGCTGTTTGCACTGTTAGTGCCAGAAGATCAGTGTAAAGAACACTTAGAGACCTTATCGGCAGTGGCAAAACGACTGTCAGATAAAGCCGTTTGCCGGCGTTTAAGAACAGCTCAAACCGATGAAGAGCTGTATCAGATTTTGATTGCAGAATAAGGGGTCGCGATCATGGTGTTAATGATCGTCAGTGGACGTTCAGGCTCAGGAAAATCAGTCGCCTTACGGGCGATTGAAGATATGGGGTTTTACTGTGTCGATAATTTACCGGTAGCTCTGTTACCTGAGTTAGCAAAAACGCTGCTTAATCGACAAACCTCTGCCGCAGTCAGTATTGATGTGCGTAACCTGCCCGACTCTCCGGCCGAGCTGGATAAAGCGTTGAGCGATCTACCCGAAGGCTTTATTCCACAACTGCTGTTTTTAGATGCAGACCGCAATGCACTAATTCGACGCTACAGTGATACCCGCCGTTTGCACCCGCTCTCTAGCCAGAGTTTATCCCTTGAAAGTGCCATTGATACTGAAAATGAGCTACTAGAGCCACTACGCTCACGTGCCGATTTGGTGATTGATACCACAGAGATGTCGGTGCATGAATTAGCTGAAATGCTACGTTCACGGCTACTGGGTAAACGCGAGCGTGAATTGACCATGGTGTTTGAGTCATTCGGCTTTAAGCACGGTATTCCGATTGATGCTGATTATGTTTTTGATGTGCGCTTTTTGCCTAACCCGCACTGGGATCCAAAACTGCGCCCGATGACAGGTCTGGATAAACCGGTTGCTGCCTTTTTAGCTCGACATACTGAAGTGCACAACTTTATCTACCAAACGCGCAGCTATCTTGAGCAGTGGTTACCGATGCTCGAGACCAATAACCGTAGCTACCTTACCGTTGCTATTGGTTGTACCGGTGGTAAACACCGCTCTGTGTATATTGCTGAGCAACTGGCTGATTACTTCCGTACACGGGGTAAAAATGTGCAGTCGCGCCACCGAACATTAGAAAAACGGCCAAAAGATGCTCAAAACAACAGTTGAAATCAAAAATCGGCTGGGTTTACATGCCCGGCCAGCGATGAAACTTTTTGAACTAATGCAGAGCTTTGATGCAGACATATGGCTGCGCAGTGATGATGGTAAAGAGGCTGAGGGTAGCAGTATCATGGCAATGATCATGTTAGCTTCAGCACAAGGGCAAACCATTGAAGTTCAAGCCAACGGCCCTCAGGCCGCAGAGGCATTGCATGCAGTGGTTGAGCTGATTAATGCCGGATTTGATGAAGAGTGATGCAGACGCATCGCTCTTTACGCTGATTTGATCATTTATTTTTTATTTTTTATTTTTTATTTTTTAAAATTAAACCAGAATATCTATTCGACAGTAATCTGCTCATACATTCCATCTATTTTATATTTCCATCATACAAGTATAATGAACTCGATAATTGCCAGGAAATATCTTTTTATTGTTCATATTAGAGAGTAATAACTTTAATCAATAATAAGTACAGTAGCTAATATTAATACTAAAAATAAAATACAATGGGAAATAAATAAAACACAGAAATAAACATACGCTCAGTCTATTCCTGTGTGAGTTTGCAATAATTTATTTATCCGGCCTATTTTTATCAGGCCCCGAAATATCAGGCAACATTGCTGCAACAAGATTACGTTTACTCAGGTATGACATAACCACAACACCGATAATGTGCACAACAACCAATACGGTTAACGCATTGGCTAAGCCACTGTGTAACGTGCTGATCGGCCAGTTATCGCCCAATTCGGTATCTTGTGCCCAACCAGTCAACACCATTAGGATTAGGCCAAACCAGAATGCCCAGACTGCAAGCGCACCCAACGCATTATGGCCTAATGCCGAAGAGAACTGACGGGTTTTTATCTCCCCCCAATGATGCCGCAATCCACGCCAGCTAGGTAAAAATTGGCCTAATCGTGCAGGTTGAGGCGCAAAACTGACACCCCACAGCAAGCGTATTATCACTAATGCCAAAATTAACCAGCCAATACGCTCATGTACCAATTCACCCGGTTCATTAATAAAACGATTGGCAATAAAACCCACTGCAATTAACCAGTGGGTTGTTCTCACTACACTATCCCAATGCTCGCGCATATTAATCTTTTACTTTCAGTTCTTTATGGTAGTGATCACGGGCAAATTTCATCTCATCTAACATCGCTTTAGCTTCTTTCATTTTACCGGTATCCACCAAGGCAATAGCCTGATCCGTTTGGCCAAGCAGCTTATCTAACCCCTCGATATAGGTGTGATGAGCATGACTGTTTTCAGTGATACCTTTTGGTTTGGTCGGCATTTGTTCTTTGGCTTTCAATGCAGCCGTTTTGATTGCTTGTAGATCTTTTTTCAACGCTTCAGGCGTATCCGCTTTTCCGGCAGCACGGTAGTTGCGGGCAATGGTCTTCATGGAAGACTCAACATCAGCGTGTGCAGGCAGGCTCACCGCTGACAGCGATAATACGGCACCGAGGGTTAACATCAGTAATTTACTGACTTTACGCATTTTGGTTGTACCTATTGTTGTTGTCATTGTTGTACTCATTTTGCACGCTCCTATGCATCACACAAAACAAACAAAAATAAAACATCTCTAGTATAACCATTCACCGATAAGTCACAATTATTTTATTAGAGAAAAAAACCAGCCATTGCTGACTGGTTTGAAATTCAATAAAAGTAATATTTTTTCTGGCAGTAAGGCTATATTGACCAAGCCTGATATAACGGTATCAGTACTGAGTTGGTGCTGTTAATACCGTTCTTTTGATTTATTCTATTTAACTTAACGCCATCACTAAATCATTAGAAGCTTTTTCTTATTTTATACTTATCTTCTTTATATTGCTGATTAGGTTTAAAGCCTATTTTTTGCAGGCATTATTCAGATAACATTACTTTTTAAATATTGTTATAGCTGACGATAACTAAACAAGCGCTCTGATTATCACGTCAGCATATAACAATATATTTTACTCAAACCACGTAATTAAAAAACAGTTAACTACCCGCAATTTTCATTGTATCAAGTAAAATAGAGCCGGTTTGAATAGTAGACCGCAGCTCATAATCACTGCCAACAGCAATAATATTAGCCAGCATATCTTTCAGATTCCCAGCGATGGTAATTTCTGATACCGGATAGGCTATCTCACCATTTTCAACCCAGAAACCAGCGGCACCGCGTGAATAATCACCGGTAACGCTGTTTACGCCTTGCCCCATCAATTCAGTCACCAGTAAACCGGTACCCATCTGCTGCAACAGCTGACTGAAATTTTGCCCGCTGTGTTGTACCTTCCAGTTGTGAATACCACCCGCATGGCCGGTGGCCTGCATGCCCATTTTACGAGCAGCATAGCTGGTTAGCAGATATGTTTGTAAAACACCGTCTTGAATGATTTGCAAATCTTGAGTGCGTACGCCTTCACTGTCAAATGGGGTCG
The DNA here is from genome assembly GCF_051650925.1 of Plesiomonas sp. Lineage (NCBI taxonomy): Bacteria > Pseudomonadati > Pseudomonadota > Gammaproteobacteria > Enterobacterales > Enterobacteriaceae > Plesiomonas > Plesiomonas sp. The sequence continues at coordinate 25,970 of NZ_JBOFRH010000188.1, read as the reverse complement.
AGGCCAGCCCTTTTAACAGATGTGGCCGTTCAGCAATATTAAACCAGCTCGGTAAAATTTGACGACCCAAATGATCGAGCAAAAATGAGGATTTACGGTATAGATTGCCCCCACTGATCGCAGAAACCATATGGCCTATCAGACCGGTTGCCACTTCAGCTGAAAACATAACCGGCGCTTTGGTGGTTGCAATTTTGCGTGCTCCCAAACGGCTTAGAGTACGGCGTGCACAATCTTGCCCAACCCACTCGGCGCTCATCAGATCTGCTGCATCACGGGCTATCGTGTAGCTGTAATCTCGCTCCATCTCCCCGTTTTGCTCACCAATCATGCTGCACGACAAGGAGTGTCGGCTCGATGGGTAACTGTGCAACAAACCATGGCTATTGCCATACACATTCACACCATAATGGCTGTTAAATGCTGCACCATCACTGTTGGTAATACGTGGATCAGCGGCCAATGCGGTTTTTTCTGCTTCAATCGCATAACGGGCAGCCATATCGGGATCAATATGCATCGGGTGAAACAGATCCAAATCAGGGATCTCAAATGCCATCAGAGCTTTATCGGCTGGGCCAGAGTAAGGATCTGGAGAAGTGTGCTTGGCAATATCGAGTGCCGCCGCTACCGTCTGGCGAATGGCGTGCTCACTTAAATCGGTGGTTGATGCACTGCCTTTGCACTGATTACGGTATACGGTGATACCCAGAGCACCATCGCTATTGAACTCAACATTCTCTACCTCACCCAAACGGGTGCTAACACCAAGACCGGTTGTTTTGGTGATCGCCACTTCTGCGGCATCGCTCTCTTTTGCCGCTAATGCTAAGGCGCGGGCTACCGCGCTTTCCAATTCCTGCCGCTGCTTGGTTACCTGAGTCACTGCGTCCATAGATCCAGCCTGTCATGCTAAAAAATTTGTGTGTAAGCATATCAGGAATACTCAGCAATTTCGCAGCCGTCGCACTAACCTGATAGAATCAGGTTATTATCTTTGATGTAGCGAGTGCAACCATGAAAAAGCAGCCCGGTAATGAGCAAGATTGGCAAAAAAATGATGATGACGATGACATCATCTGGGTCAGTAAAAGTGAAATCAAGCGTGATGCAGAAGCGCTGAAAGTGTTGGGACAAGAGCTTATCTCTTTGGGTCGTCAGGCGCTAGCCCGCGTTCCACTTGATGATGAGCTGCGTGCTGAGATTGAGCTGGCAAAAAAAATCAAAAAAGAAGGGTTGCGCCGTCAGGTTCAATTTATCGGTAAAATGCTCCGTTCTCGTGATGTAGAACCTATCATTACTGCACTTGATAAAATGAAGAACCGCCACAACCAGCAAATTGCACTGTTCCATAAATTTGAACACATTCGCGACCGCCTAATTGAAAATGGTGATGCGGATCTGCAACTGGTACTGAATGATTTCCCAAATGCTGATCGTCAACATTTGCGTAATCTTGTGCGCAGTGCGGTGAAAGAGCGTGCTGAAAGTAAGCCACCAAAAGCTTACCGTGAAATTTTCCAGTACTTAAAAGAGCTGGCTGAACAGCGTGACCTGCCGGAAAATGCAGATCTCGATGAAGCCGATACAGAGACTGATCACTAATCTCTACCAACCCGTATACCGTCAATAATACCTGTATTCATTACGTATAGAGGCTCTTCCAACGCACTCAACGTGCGTGGAAAGTAAGTCATTACCAACCGACAAAGCACCATGGCCAAAGTACCATGATCAAAGTACCGTGATCAAAGTACCGTGGCGTAACGCTCGTCAGCTATGCATGTAATAAACAACGGATACAGGTTGCCATAAAAAAGAGCCAGCAGATCACTCTGCTGGCTCTTTTGTTGGTATTCAGTGCAGACCTATTTTTTATAGTATCTGCAATGCCTGATGAGTGTTTAGGCGGTACCGCCAACGGTCATCGAATCAAGTTTCAAGGTTGGCTGCCCCACGCCAACTGGCATGCTTTGCCCCTCTTTACCACAAACACCGACACCTTGATCGAGTTTCAAATCATTGCCGACCATCGAAACTTGCTGCATCGCTTCAATACCCGACCCAACCAGTGTTGCCCCTTTAACCGGACGGGTAATCTGCCCATTTTCAATCAGGTAAGCTTCGGAAGCTGAGAAGACAAATTTTCCGGAGGTAATATCAACCTGACCACCACCAAAATTAGGCGCATACAGACCGTACTCAACACTGCTAATGATCTGCTCAGGGGTGTGCTCTCCGGCCAGCATGTAGGTGTTGGTCATCCGTGGCATTGGTAGGTGCGCGTATGACTCACGACGGCCATTTCCGGTTGGTGCAACCCCCATTAAACGGGCGTTGAGCTTATCTTGCATATATCCTTGCAAAATACCGTCTTTAATCAGCACATTGTACTGTCCGGCAACCCCTTCATCATCAATATTCACTGAGCCTCTGCGGTGAGCCAGCGTGCCATCATCCACAATAGTACACAGCGGTGATGCCACTAGTTCACCAATCCGACCGGAAAATACCGAGGCTTCTTTGCGGTTAAAATCACCTTCTAGGCCATGCCCAACCGCTTCGTGCAGTAGAACGCCCGGCCAACCGGCGCCGAGTACGACCGGCATCGTACCTGCTGGTGCGGGGGTTGCACGCAAGTTGACCAACGCCTGACGTACCGCCTCTTTTGCATAGGCGGTTGCGCGCATTTCGCCGTTTTCCTGTTCCATAAAATGGCTGTAGCCGGTACGCGCACCACCGCCCGCAGAACCGCGCTCACGCTGCCCTTCATGCTCAACCAAGACGCTGACCGACAAACGCACCAATGGGCGAATATCGGCAGCCAATGTGCCGTCAGTGGCGGCAACCAAGACCTCTTCATACACTGCCGTTAAGCTGGCGCTAACCTCACACACCCGCGAGTCTTCAGCTCGGGCGGCTTTATCCACCAAATGTAGCAGTGCGATTTTATCTTCACGACTTAAACTACCGAGTGGGTTGACCGGCAGGTAGATACCGCTGTGGCTTTGCGGTACAAAACGCTGCACCGTGCCGCAACCGGTTTGCTGGGCAATACCGCGCGCGGCAAGCGCACTTTGCTGCAAACTGGCCAGCGTAATCTGATCGGCATAGGCAAAACCGGTTTTTTCACCGCTAACGGCACGCACGCCAACACCTTTATCAATGTTGTACGATGCATCTTTAATAATGCTGTCTTCTAGTACCCAAGCTTCATGGTAGCTCGACTGAAAATAGAGATCAGCATAATCAATGTGACGCTCCGCCAGCAGGCTTAATGTTGATTCGAGATCTTTAATTTCCAGACCAGTAGGTGATAGTAACTGCTCACTGACGGTATTCAGGCTCATTGAATGTACTCTTTAATTTTTTACGGGATAGCACAGTGAAAAGCACATCGATAATCGGCTGAAAAATATCACTTCCCCTGTATGGCTGAGTATTACCTCACCGATACAGGGTTATGGTTGTGGTATTTCAATCAGACACAGCGGTGCTGTCGGTCTTCTCTGTGCTGTGCATGTTATTAGTACTATCCCGAAATTGGGTTTGAAAACGATTATGCTGATAAACTGGCATACGGCGGCGCAATACCGGCAACAGGGATACATCAACGCACGTTTGTAGCGGGGCTACGCGTTCAGGCTGTTCAGCCACAATCGTGCCCCACGGGTCAACAACCATGCTGTGACCCCAAGTATGCCTAGATGGTGAGTGCCCACCAACTTGAGCAGCAGCCAGTACCCAGCACTGATTTTCGATTGCTCGCGCACGCAGTAATACTTCCCAGTGCGCTTCACCTGTCACTGTGGTAAAGGCTGATGGGATCACTAAAATCTCGGCACCTTGTTCCCGCAAGCGCTGATACAGCCCCGGAAAGCGTAAATCATAACAGATAGATAAACCGAGTTTTCCCACCGGAGAGTCAACCACCACCACTTGCTGACCGTGCTGATACACGTCAGACTCACTGTAATGCCCTTGTTGATCGGCAACTTCCACATCAAACAGGTGAATTTTGTCATACCGTGCCTGAATGTGGCCAAGATTATCAAATAACAAAGTGCTGCTGGTGAGATGGTGGGTATGTTCGGCCTGATACAGCGGCATTGAGCCAACCAGCAACCATTTATTGTAACGCTGCGCCAGCGTTGCCAATGTTTGCTGTAAACGGCCTTGCCCCTGCTTTTCTGCGTTGCCGCGATAGGCAATGGCATCGGCAAACAGCAGCGCATTTTCCGGCAGAACAACCAATTTTACGGATTCATCAAGTTGTTTCAGCTGACCCTCAATTTGTAATAGATTCAGCTGAACATCATTACCGCTGCATAATTGTAAAAGGGCGATATTCGGTTTGCGCGTTCCCATCAGAAATCTCCTTTTTCTATACGCTGCGTCTCTTTAATAACCGGATTATCTACGCTACCGCCAATATGGTAGCGTAACAACGAAATTTTGCTCCACAACGGTGACAATACCTGTGAGGCGGTAAACAGTGCAATACCCGCCACCGGATTCACCACAAATGCGGTCGCAACGGAAAGACCGGCACCGAGTTCTGGTGCAATCAGGGCATCCATATTTATAGTTCGCTGCACAAGGTTGACTGACCCTTTCAGTGCGATATCGGCCAGTAGGCCGTCAATCATCAGGTTATCGGTTTTCAGTATACCCTGATTAATCACCGCATTGCCGGTTATCTTGTCGTAGAAAAAACCCTCTTGGAAAGCATCGCTGAAATCTAGTTTCAGTTTCCGCAGCAGTGAATCTGTGCTGACTAAACGCAAAACTTGTCCGGCTCGGCCACCAACATCGGCAATCATTCCCTTGCGCATGTTGACGGCAACCGAACCTGAAAGTGAAGGCAGTGCCAGTTGCCACGGCGCACCAACAGCACGCAGATCAAGGCTGATATCGGTCGGGGTATCGCGCAAAGGGATCGCAACCCCCCAGGCGGCCAGCATGGCAGAAGAGCTGTTGGTCTGTAAGCGCCCTTGCAGCTCGGTTGACTCTTTACCCGCAACACTGCGTCTCCAACGGCCATTGAGTGTCACTTTACCCAAACCGGTATCAATCAGGCCATTTGATAGCGTTATTTGCTGTGGCGAAGGGGTGATATCAGCCTGAATTTGTTTGAAATAACGTTGATTTACCCAGCAGTTATTACAGCGCAATTGAGCCGCTGGCCACTGGCTAAAGTTGATCGCTGACGACGCTTTATCTGCCACATTACCCGATGCTGATGTACTGCTCTTTGCCGTAATCGCCCCCGATGTACGGTGCCTGTTCAATTCGGGATCAATTGGTTCAGGATCAAAATAGAAATATGACAGATTCAGCAACCACGGCGCTTTCGCACTAATAATAGCGTGCCCGCGGATCTGCTGCCCGTAAGCATTTAACCGATACGCTTTACCACTTTGCTGACCATTGAGAGAGAGATCTGCCCACTTTTGTTCTGCCAATTTGAGTGTTGCCACATCAACTTGCAGATATTCCGGCAGAAGCGGCTGTATCTGAGCGCTCAGGCTTTTGCTCTTATCCACTGAACTCAATGGATCGACATTTAACAGACGCAACCAGCCGTCGGCATCTATCTCAGGGACATTCACCACCAGCGCAGTACGGGTAGCTGGGTTTACGGTTGATCGTGGCTGGCCAAGCGTGACCGTTGCCTTTTGCAACTCCGCGCGTTTATCTAGCCGCCAGGCCCCCTGAAACGCGGCCAGTGACCCCATTTGTGCTTTAATGGTGAGTTGTTGCAAATTACCGGTCGCATCAGCCTGCCAATTTGCCTTACGCCAAGCTGCTGGGCCAAACGGTGCCGGCAATGCGCTGCGTACCCGATCGGTGCTGCCGTGCAGTTTGACTTGGTAATTTGCACCACCGCCTTCTGGTAGAGTGACGCTGACCTTGCCTGTCCACGGTAAATGTCCGCCCAGTTTTGACCATACCGGAGAGGGGTAAGGAACGTTCAAGGCTGATGCGGCCCAGTTTCCCGCCAGATCCACACCGATTTGATAACGGTCATCCTGTTGCTGAGTGGTAAAACTTAAGTTCAGCGGTTGCTGCCACAGCGTGGCCGTTAACGGGCTGCTTGTCAGAGTACCGTTATCAAACTGAAAATTGCCTTTTACAGAACTCAGCGGTAAATCGAGTGATTTCAGACGTAACTGATTATCCGGCAGCCAGACTTGGCCTTTAGCATCAACCGCTTCACCGGTTAATGGGATCGCCAGAGTAAACGCGCCTTTTACTGGGCCGGTAAGCTCAAGCTCTGACAGCGCCGCACCAACAGAGTCTCGTAATGGGGATTCGGTGAGGTAGTGCTGAACATCTGGCGCATTGCCTTGCACATTGGCAGCAATTTTTAGTACCGAGTCTGCGTGCAGCGGATCAATACTCGCCTCAATGTTGGTTGCCGCAGCAGCCCCTAAGCGGGCATGACGGCTGCTCATCAACAAACGATCATCTTCAAACAACAAATCTAAATTAAGATCAGTGAGCGGTAGCCAGTGCGGGTCAAATTCAAAAGTAGCCTGACGAACCGGCACTTTTACCTGAAATACGCCCTCTTTTTGTTCATAGGGAAATTGCAGCGGATTCCCCGCCCACAGCAATGAAGCACCACTAACCTGCCCCGCTTTTAGTGTAGGGGTTAGATACTCAGTCAGCCCTTTTCCCATCAACGCATGCGGATAATAACGCCACGCTTGTGCCGCTTGATTTAAGTTAATCCCCGCTAAAATACTCAGCCACGGCGGTTGTTTATTCGGCCAGTTCAGACGAAATTGCCCGTTTAACTGCAAATATGGCGTGCGCAAATCTGTATGTGTACTCCAGATTGACCAGCCTTCGGTATCCGATTTCAGATCAAGTGTTAGCGCACTGTTGAGTAGCGTAATCGGTTCAGGGAACTGTTCCGGATAGGTAAATTGTGCCTTTTCAGTATTGAGCTGCAATTGCGATCTTGCCAGCGATCCACGCCAGCGGCCTGATACGGTACTGATCCCCGGCCATGCTCCCCACTGCTGCCACCCCAGATTGCTAAACTGCACATCACCACTGATCTGCGCTGGACTGAACGCTGCTGAATTTGCCCGAGGTAGGCTAAGTTGCACCTGATCTATCTGCCCGCGCGGAGCAATTTGCTGCAACACGTGCGCCGTAGGCTTACTCAGCATCGACATAAATGATAAAAACGGCGTGATCCGCGCCAGATCAAGTGCGCCCGATTGCAAGGTAAACAGTGTCGGGCTAAGTGAAAATGAGAGTGAACTGAGTGGCCAACGGATGCCGTCAGAATTGAGTGCCAAATCGGGGATCTGCGCCTGTAATATCTCACCGGAGCGGCGGATGTTCATCTGTAAACGCGAAAAGCCCAATGTATGCTGTGCTGAAGCATCACTCCAACGGCTCAACCCCTCATCGAGCTGAATAACACCCTGCTGAAGATCGTTGTTGGCAATATCCAACCATACTGAAGCGCTCACCTGAGCCGAGCGCAAACCGGTAACCGTTTCGAGTTTTTCCGTCAGCCACGGCTGAATATTCAGCTGTTTTCCCTGAAGATAAACTTGCCCGCGCGCCAATCGTCGTTCACCATCATACAAATCCAGCCGCAGATCAAGCCGACCATAGGTATGCTCATCGCCGCGCAGTGCAATAACCCCTTCAGCCTGATGGCGGGTTTTACGGTTTAGCCAGCGTAACTGCTCAACATCCAAACGGATACGTTCACCGTTCGGGCTTAAAAAGGCCAACCGGCTGTTACGCAGATCAAAGCGAGTCAATTGCTCAAACACCAAATCACCGATACGGTGCAGTTGCGCCTCATCAGCAGGCTGGCGCTGCTCAAAAGTGCGACCATCTAAGGTTGCATTCAGATTGATATCAGCATTTGAAAAGGTGAGTTCGTTAAATTGCCAACGCTGTTGCCAGAGTGATTGCCACACATTTAATTGCAGCATCATCTGGCCAACATTGACATTTAACGTTGGCGTAGACAGGGTAATATCATCTAACACGAGCTGCGGCCCGCCCTCTTTCCAGCGAGCCGAAAGCTGACCAATTTGCAGCGGTAGATGACTTGCCTGCTGTAAGTGCGCCACAATAGGCGCACGCCAGTGATTGATGTAGGGCAGGGAAAAACGCAACGCACTGAGTAACAAAGCGAATACGATTACCACACCGGCAACAGTGTATAACCCGAGAGTGGATCGTGTTCGTTGCTTCACAGCAAGCTCCGTCACATCATGACGACATCAAATTGTTCTTGATTATACAAAGGTTCAGTCTGGATCTTGACCTGTTTACCGATGAATAACTCCAACTCTGCAAGCGCATGAAACTCATCGCCACGCAACACCTCTCCAACAGCAGCGGAGGTATACACCAAAAATTTATCGGCATCATAGGCGTGGTGAACCCGCACAATTTCACGCAAGATCTCATAGCAAACGCTTTCGACTGTTTTCACCGTACCGCGCCCCTGACAAGTCGGGCATTCTCCGCACAACACATGCTCTAGGCTTTCACGGGTGCGCTTACGCGTCATCTCAACCAGACCAAGCTGGGTAAAACCGTTAATGTTGGTCTTCACCCGATCTTTACTCAACGCCAGCTCTAATGAGCTCAATACCCGCCGACGATGATCATCACAGGTCATATCAATAAAATCGATAATGATGATGCCACCTAGATTACGCAAGCGTAACTGGCGGGCTATCGCCTGTGTTGCCTCAACATTCGTATTGAAGATGGTCTCTTCAAGATTACGGTGTCCAACAAATGCACCGGTGTTGATATCAATGGTTGTCATCGCTTCAGTCTGATCAATAATCAGATAACCGCCTGACTTAAGCTGTACTTTTCGATCAAGTACCCGCTGGATCTCATTTTCGATATCAAACAGATCAAAAATTGGCTGACGACCGCTATACAACTCAAACTTATCGGTCAGTTGCGGCACATATTCACGGGTAAACTCAGTCAGCACATCAAAGGTTTGACGGGAATCAACTCGGATACGATCAAGTTCAGTCCCCACAAAATCCCGCAAAATACGCTGGCCAATGGCTAACTCACCATACAAAGTACTGCGGCTACCCAAACGGGTTTTACGCTCAAGCACTTTGCTCCATAAGCGGCGCAAAAAGGCAGCATCTTGCTCTAGCTCACCGGCACCCACGCCTTCTGCTGCGGTGCGAATAATAAATCCGCCCAGATCGTCACAATATGCACTCACAATCGATTTTAAGCGATCGCGTTCGGTTTCACTTTCAATTCGCTGCGAAACACCAACATGACTGGCACCCGGCATAAAAACCAGATAGCGCGAAGGCAGTGTAATATCGGTAGTCAGGCGAGCACCCTTAGTGCCTAGTGGGTCTTTCACCACCTGCACCATCAGATCTTGCCCCTGACGCACTAATTCGGAAATATCACGTACCCGAAACTGCTTTTGTTCGTTATCAGCCACACATTCAGTGTGTGGAACAATATCGGAAGCATGCAAAAAAGCCGCTTTATCTAAGCCGATATCAACAAATGCAGCCTGCATACCGGGTAATACGCGGCTGATTTTCCCTTTATAAATATTGCCGACAATGCCACGTTTGGCTTCGCGTTCAATATGAACTTCTTGTAATACGCCGCCCTCTATCATCGCGATACGGGTTTCACTTGGCGTAACATTAATTAATAGCTCAGCCGTCATGGTAATTCCTCAACTCTTATCTTGTTTGCTCCCGTTTCGCATGATGGCGGCGTTGAGTGTTAACGCTTCACGTCAAAACGGGCCAGCAACTGATCGGTTTCCATTAAGGGTAAGCCCATCACAGCATGGTAACTGCCTGACAGGTGAGCCACAAAACGCCCACCTAATCCCTGAATGCCATAAGCGCCCGCTTTATCCGCCGGTTCGCCTGACGCAATATAGTGCGCAATTTCTGTATCCGTTAATGCGCGAAATGTCACATCAGTCACCACACAGCAGTCAACTATTTGCTGACGGTTGGCAACGGCAACGGCCGTCATCACCTGATGTGTCTTTCCTGATAGCGCACGCAGCATTACGGCGGCATGTGTGCTATCGCGCGGTTTTTCAAGCACTTGTTGATCTAAGACCACAATGGTATCAGCACCAATAACCGGATAATCATGGGTAGCCATCGCTACACCCGCAAGCGCTTTATCCTTTGCTAACCGTACCACATATTCTTGTGGCGATTCAGAAAAGTCATAAATTTCAGGTACATCAGGTCGCAAAACTGTAAATTCTGCGACCAATAATGCTAATAACTCATGCCGGCGCGGTGATCCTGATGCTAAATAAATCATAATACCTCTTATCGCACGCTACACTGACGGCGTACTTTACGCAGCAGTAAAAATAACCATGGCCACAAAATACCGCTGACCACACTGCCCCATAACATTTCCGGACGAAACTGCACGGCCGATACCAAAAACTCAGCCCAAAAAATAATTAATTTACAGGCAAGGGATAACATCAAGATCACCAATGCCTGTTGCCATAAGGCCAAATTACGCAACAATTGAAAATTAAATGCCACGACATAGGCCAGCAGTGACAAAGCCAGCGCATGCACACCTAAGGTTGAACCTTGTGCCAAATCCCACAAAAGCCCGACCACAAACGCACTGCCTACATTAACCCGGTGGGGTAATGCCACCACCCAGTAAACCAGCACGAGTGCCAGCCATGAAGGACGCACAGCATCAAGCTCCAGTGGCCACGGCATCATCTGCAACACCAGTGCAATTAAAAAGGATAAGGCGATAATAATTTGCCCGCGTGCACGGTAAAAATTCACTGTACTTTCCTCGGAGCCAAAGATGTTGGTGTTGCACTCGTTGTCGGTGAACGATTCACCACAGGCTTACTCTGTACAGCTGTTTTTTTCACCACCCCACCAGCTGAAGTAGCTGCCGGTGCAATAGCAGGTGCAGTCACCGAATTAACCTTACCCACCATCGCCGGATTTGCCGCTGGGAGCAGTGGCTGGGCATCAGTGTCTGCTGTAGCCGGCGTAGGTAATGGCGGTAAAATATCTGGCAAACGCTCACGCGCGGCCGCACGAACATCATCAGCTGTTGGCGGTGGTGTCGTTTCACTTTTGTTTGGCCACAGCAGCAGCAGATAACGCAGACGCTCTAGTTGTGCTGTTGGTGTTGCAATCACCACGGCAAATGCATTTTGGCTATCTACTTCAAATGATTTAATAATCCCTACCGGATAGCCTTCTGGAAAACGGCCACCTAGACCCGATGTCACCAGCATATCGCCGGCACGGATATCGGTAGAGCTTGGGATATGTTCAAGTTGCAGCTCATCACGCCGCCCAGTGCCGCTAGCTATCACCCGGATATCGTTGCGCAAAACCTGCACAGGAATGGCATGTGTCGCATCAGAGATCAGCAACACACGGCTAGAAATCTTACCAACCGAGATCACCTGTCCGACAACCCCTTTATCGCTGATCACCGGCTGCCCGATATATACGCCCTGATCAGATCCCTTATCGATCACCACCTGATGACTGTAAGGATCGGTATCTGCCGTTAATACCTGTGTCACCATTTTACGCTCATCACTGCGCAGCGGTGATCCGAGCAACTCGCGCAGGCGTTTATTTTCATGCTTAAACTGACTGAGCATCAACAGATCGCTGTTTTTACGCTGTAACTCTTGGTGCAATGCACGGTTTTCGAGGATCAGGCGCTCTTTTGTTTCTAAACGTTCAGACAGGGTATCAAGCAGTTGGCGTGGTGAATTGGCAAGATAGTGTAACGGGCTGACCAGCGTGTCGAGTGAAGAGCGCACGCTGCTAAAGGTAATCACGCGGCTATCCATAATCAGTAAACTGATTGAGGCGATAATAGCAAGAAAAAGACGTAACTGTAGGGATGGACCCCGACCAAAAATCGGTTTCATGATGTTGTGTTAACCCTCGGTATGCAGAGGGTGGCAAATCACTTGCCACCCGATAACTCGGCTTAATCTTCGCTAAACAGATCGCCGCCATGCATATCGATCATTTCTAACGCTTTACCACCACCGCGTGCCACACAGGTCAGCGGGTCTTCTGCTACCACAACCGGAATACCGGTCTCTTCGGTCAGCAAACGCTCTAAATTACGCAATAACGCACCACCACCGGTCAGCACCATTCCACGCTCAGAGATATCAGACGCAAGTTCTGGTGGACACTGTTCTAAGGCAACCATCACCGCAGAAACAATACCACTCAACGGCTCTTGCAGCGCTTCGAGGATCTCATTGGAGTTCAGTGTAAAGCTGCGCGGTACACCTTCTGCCAAATTACGGCCACGGACTTCAATCTCTAGCACTTCATCGCCCGGATACGCCGAACCAATTTCATGCTTGATGCGCTCTGCGGTTGCTTCACCAATCAATGAACCGTAGTTACGGCGCACATAATTGATAATGGCTTCATCAAAACGATCACCACCAATACGCACAGAAGAGGAGTACACCACACCGTTAAGTGAGATAACCGCCACTTCAGTGGTACCACCACCGATATCGATCACCATTGATCCGGTCGCTTCTGATACCGGCAAACCGGCACCAATTGCAGCAGCCATCGGCTCTTCAATCAAGAAGACTTCACGTGCACCAGCACCTAATGCCGACTCACGGATAGCACGACGCTCAACTTGGGTTGCACCAACAGGCACACACACCAGTACGCGCGGACTTGGACGCATCATGCTGTTGCTATGCACTTGTTTGATGAAGTGTTGCAACATTTTTTCGGTAACGAAGAAATCTGCAATAACACCATCTTTCATCGGACGGATAGCCGCAATATTGCCGGGCGTACGGCCCAACATTTGTTTGGCCTCATGCCCGACCGCTGCTACGCTTTTAGCTGAACCGGAACGATCTTGGCGGATCGCAACCACCGACGGTTCATTCAATACAATGCCTTGTCCTTTCACATAGATCAGGGTGTTTGCAGTACCCAAATCAATGGACAAGTCATTAGAAAACATGCCACGAAACTTTTTAAACATAACTAACGGCCAATCCTGAAAACTCTACCCGGAAAATTCGGGCTACTCTACCAACCACCACTGAGCTGCTCAAGACTACAGGGGGTTGATCACGCAATTCCGATGAGAATAATGCGGTCATCCTCACCAATCATATTTATTTAACTATTTTACCACTGTCGGTACCGGCTACCGGCTGGTGCAGGCAACGCTACTTAGCGTTATATTCACACACCATCTTCATAACCACTTAACAACAATGCAGTAACCAAGCACAGTTATAGCCACTCAACGTGGTCAGGGCTGATGACGGCGAAACGGTAACAAGCTGCGCTCAACCACCGGTTTAACCGGTGAGAATAACAGCCCTTGCCCCGCATAAACACCTAACTTACGTAAGTTTGCCCACTCTTGTGTAGATTGTACACCTACTGCGTATAATCGTGCCGATGTTCCTGCACATGCACCAATTAAGCTACGAACAAATAACTGGTTCTCAGGTCTTTGATGAATATTATGCACCAAACTTGGGTGTAATTTAATAATATCAATCTGCAAAAGCTTAATATAAAACGTATTAACCACTGTTAAACCTGCTTGGTTAATAACAAGTTTACAGTCCATACCTTTTAGAAAACGGGCCGGAACACGTAATCTATCGATATGTTGACACAAATCTGCCTCTGCAAGTTCCAAAAATAATCGTTGTCTGATCTCTCTGGGCTGTTGCATTAGCAGATCACGAAGCCAATATTGGAACGATTTTCGCAATAATGCATCAACAGTCAGGCTAATGGCTACACCTTCATGCGCAGGTATTTTGGCGAGCAATTGGATAGCCATCAACATAATTTCACGATCAAATCGTTCGGCTAATCCTAACTGCTTGACCATTGGCATAAATTCAACCAAACGCAACCAGTTACCTTGTTCATCACGAATGCGGACAAACAATTCAACCTGTTCTGACGCGCCATCACGGGTAAAAATAGTCTGGGTAAACGGGTGCAGTGCATGCTGTGACAACGCATTTTCCAACAAGGTTCGCCAGCGCACTGAACCACGGCTTGGCTGATCATCAGCCACCGACTTACTGCTAGCAAACCAGCTGTTAGTGCCCTGTAAAGAGGCCGAGCGTACCGCCATTTCAGCTTCATCCATCACGTTTTCTAACATGTCACCCTGATGAAAGCCGACAATACCGATAAACAAAAATGCATCTGAATACACACCATGTGGTAAAGGCAGTTGCTGCACCATTTTTAATATCTGTTCGGCTAACTGCCCTGCCTCTTTGATATTTTGTTGCGGTAAAATAGCGGCAAAATCACCGTCAAAATAGCGGGCTAATAACCCATTTGGAATACGCAGTACAAATGTGGAAAGCTGAGCAACCAAATCCTGAATCAGGGTATCAGCCACCTTATCGCTCAAATCATGGCGCAATACATCAATATCGGCCAAACGCACGACCATCACGCTGCCTTGACTGTCAGGCTCATCCAATAAGGCTGAGAGCTGATTATCAAAAAACATGCGATTAGACACGCCAGTAAGCTGGTCTAAAAAGGTGTGAGATCGGATAAAAGTATCGAAGCGACTGCGCTCTTGGCGAGCATCTTGTAACTCCACCATCAACCTGTCGAGCACAATACTGGCCGATTGCGGCCATTCACGGGGATCACGCTGCGGGATATCTTCAATCCCTTTATTGAGAATCAGCCTAGCACGATCTTCGAGAATTTCAGCGCCAATTAACTGTTCGCGCAGCCAGTTTAGCCCCAAAATAAGGCCAATCAGCACTAACCCAGCAGCCAGTGAGATAGATGACATTGAAACCATCGAATAGGTGTAGTCCACCAGCGGATCGGCGGCCGTAATATTAACGGTTAACCCCGGTTCAAGCAGCAATGGGTAGCTGTAGTGAACCAACAGATCATTGGGCAGGTGATGGAGACTTTTACCATCATACTGGTACAGCACATTTTTTCCGTCAGTGATGACTAATGAGCGCACTTGTGCGGCCATCAAAATCGGCGGCAACCAGTTTTTAAGATCAGAAGGCCCATGCTCATGTGTCTTCTGATCCACCACAGTGACCACGGTTTGCCAACGGTGGGTTATCTGATCTTCGGCCAGCTGCCGAAAACCGATAGTACCGCCAATAAGCATAACAACCACGGCCAAACCGACAAATGAGGTAACAAATGCCACAAACCGAGTGGTAAAACGCATCCTTGTTCTTCCATAATAGTTGTGTTGGCGTGTGTCATTGCAGCCGTTGCCCGCTTTAACAAACCATGTTTACGTTGCACGGCCACATCAAAAAAGAGAGAGCGAACAGTACGTAACGAGCACCCCGTTACAGCACGATCCGTATTGTTATTATTGTGCAGTAAATAACGGTTTTTCTCTAGGTTTACTGACTATCGAAATGAGACTTCTTTTAATTTAGCGAAATAACGTTTTTTTATGCATAAATTTGCCATTCATTATTATTGAATTATACAGTAATCACTGATTTCCCAACCAAGAGAGTCCGCCGCATGAAAGCCCTTATTCTTGAACAGCATCAGCAACGCACGCAGGCTACGGTCACCGAGGTTGATAGCTCTTTCTTACCTGAACAAGATGTGACAGTACAGGTTCAATGGTCTTCCCTGAACTATAAAGATGCACTGGCTATTACCGGAAGTGGAAAAATCATTCGCCAGTTTCCGATGATCCCCGGTATTGATTTTGCCGGTACGGTACTTAGCTCGGCAGATACCCGCTATCAAGTTGGCGATGAGGTGGTACTGACTGGATGGGGCGTTGGTGAACAGCACTTTGGTGGATTAGCTGAGCAGGCACGAGTTAACGCCGACTGGCTTGTTCCCTTACACAGCGGGCTAAGCGGGCGAGATGCCATGATTATCGGCACTGCTGGGCTAACCGCCATGCTGTGTGTAATGGCTCTCGAACAAGGCGGTATTACACCCTCAATGGGTGAGATAGTCGTTACCGGCGCGAGCGGCGGGGTTGGTAGCGTGGCCGTGCAGTTGTTGAGTCTGCTAGGTTATCAGGTGGTTGCCGTCACCGGGCGGGCTGATAACCACGCTTACCTGCAAGCGCTCGGCGCACATCGGGTAATTACGCGCGAAACACTGAGTGCGGTATCACGCCCGCTAGAAAAGCAGTGCTGGGCGGGGGCAATTGATACTGTTGGCTCGCAAACACTCGCCAGCATGCTGGCACAAATGCAATACGGTGCAACCGTTGCGGCCTGTGGGTTGGCAGGAGGCGCTGATTTACCAACCTCTGTAATGCCATTTATTCTGCGTAACGTGCGTTTACAAGGCGTTGATTCTGTCAACGTACCTTATGCCCAGCGTATTGCGGCGTGGGAGCGTTTAGCTACTTTGCTGCCACGGGCATTTTACCCACAGGTAGCGCATGAAATTACGCTTGAGCAGGCCCCAGACTATGCCGCTCGACTCTTGGCAAATCAAATTACCGGTCGCGTGCTGGTGAATATTGCCAATAATATTGCAGTCGATACGCCAAAATAAAAACACTCTGTTTTATATTTATCGACCATGAATACAATATTGTCTGAATATATTGCGCTATATCAACGAATCTAATGCGTAAAGACTTACAATTATCAGCAATTAAGTCAGTTTGATTTTATCGGAGGCCATTTGCCTCCGTTTTTTTTATCTTTTTTCTCTTCTCTGATCCCTTTTATTGTTTTATTTCTCTAAGCTTTTCTCTTCTCTCTCTTCAGTCCATGCGGAAAAATTATCACCCGCCGTAAATAAGCTTTTGTCTTTTGTTTTATCCTTTGCTTGCATCCTTCCAAAATAAATACGCTTTATTGCTTTTATAGCGATAACTTATTTAAAACAATTTCACAAAATAACACCTACAATAACTTTACCGGCACACATTAAAACGGTTAATTTATCTGCATAACGATAACTGCCGTATGCACAGTACGTATTTGCTGATTGGCATGGCCACACCTGTTGGTTTTCCCTTACGTTAACCGGAGATTTGTTATGCTGATCCGACGCATTGCCCCTGATCACCTGACCGAGCAACATGTCACGCCTGAGCACCTCTACTATTCACGCCGTGATGTTTTAAAAGCGCTGGGGATCACCACCACGGCGCTCAGTTTGCCCATCAGCGCACAAGCTTCATTGCTCGATATTTTTGCAGATAAACCGGTATCTGCTGCCACAGCCACACGTTCAGCACTGAACTTTAGCCGACCCGCCGAGTACCAGAACGGGCTGGCTTTGACACCGGAAGCTAAAGTAATCGGCTATAACAATTTTTATGAGTTTGGGCTGGATAAAGCCGCGCCGCAGGCCAATGCCCAGCAACTGGTCACTACGCCGTGGCAGTTAAAAATTGATGGCGAAGTGGAGAAACCACAAGTATTTGATAGCAATGATCTGCTGACGCGTTTTCCGCTACAAGAGCGCATTTATCGTCTGCGCTGTGTAGAGGCATGGTCAATGGTGATCCCGTGGATAGGCTTTGAGCTTGGCGCGCTGTTACGGGCAGTACAACCCACCAGCCGAGCTAAATATGTCGCGTTTCAGACTTTGTATGATCCTGCTCAGATGCCAGGTCAAGCCAATGCCGGTATCGGCGGTAATATTGAGTACCCGTATGTCGAGGGCCTGCGGATTGATGAGGCGATGCACCCGCTGACGATGTTGGCGGTCGGCTTGTACGGTTCAACGTTACCACCGCAAAATGGCGCACCAATCAGGTTGGTTGTTCCGTGGAAATATGGTTTTAAAAGCATTAAATCCATTGTGCATATCCGTTTACTCGAAAAACAACCTCCCACAACATGGAATCAAATTGCACCGCAAGAGTACGGTTTTTATGCCAACGTCAATCCGACCGTTGATCATCCTCGCTGGTCACAAGGCAGTGAGCGGGTCATCGGCAGCGGCGGGTTGTTAGATATCAAACGCCAGCCTACCCTGCCTTTTAACGGGTATGCCGAACAGGTTGAAGGTCTGTATCAGGGCCTCGATTTACGGAAAAACTTCTGATGGAATGGCGGCTAAAACTCAAACCGGTGCAGATTAACGGCCTAAAGCTGGCATTACATGGCTATAACCTGCTGGTCATTGGCTGGCTCTATTATCAACTCAGCCACGGGCTACTGGGGGCAGATCCAGTCAAAGGTCTGTTGCACGGTATCGGCCGTTCAGCGCTGGAGATGCTCTATCTGACTCTGCTGATTTCACCGCTAGCAGCCCTGTTACATGCACCACTGCTGTTGCGGTTACGCCGTATGCTGGGTTTATGGTGTTTTGCTTGGGCCAGCTTGCATTTACTGGCCTATGCAGCACTGGAGTTAGGCTGGGATCTACCGCTCTTTGCCAGTGAAATCATTAAACGCCCTTATCTTGTACTCGGTGCTGCCAGTTGGCTTATCTTGCTGTTACTGGCGATCACTTCCAACCGTTTCTCCCAAATTCGCCTTGGCCGCCACTGGCAACAACTGCATTTTGGCGTTTATCTGGTGGCAATTGCTGCACCAATACACTACGTGTGGTCAGTCAAAGTGCTTTCTCCACGCCCGATTATCTACCTGCTGATTGCGCTACTGTTGCTCCTGTGGCGAGTCCGGCGTACATGGCAGCAAAAATCGGCCATGCGCAAGCGCGCATCATCCCCAAAAATACCTGTCGGCAGATAGGCTGAAAAGGCAAAATTAGAGTTATAGCTCTAGTTATTATCAGAGCATCTTCGCTGATAAGACCAGTATTTTGCTGCCAATTGAGCCGATATCATTATAATGTTCACATTACTCACGACTTAAACGTGTACTTGCACGTCTAATCTGGTATATCCACGTAAATCAGCGTATTTTGTTTTATCACAGCATGTTTGCCGGAGAAGTCAGCATAATGGCGCAACATCGTCGTATATTGCTCTTAAATGGCCCAAACCTTAATTTACTAGGATTACGGGAGCCTACGCACTACGGTTCGCGCACACTCGCACAGATTGTGGAGCACGTAAGCGGCGTAGCGGCACAGGCGAATGTCCAGCTCACCCACTTTCAGTCAAACTCTGAAGCGGCACTGATAGAGCAGATCCATCAGGCTCTCGGTGAGCAAGACTTTATCCTGATCAATCCGGCGGCATTCACACACACCAGCGTTGCTCTACGCGATGCGCTGCTCGGTGTTGCGATCCCATTTATTGAGATCCATTTGTCCAACGTACATGCACGTGAACCGTTCCGGCATCACTCTTATTTGTCTGATATCGCAGTCGGTGTGATTTGCGGTTTAGGCGCTGATGGGTACGAGTTTGCGTTACACGCGGCAATCCGCCGTCTGTCATAAAATTAACAACACTACGGAACCACGCTAATGGATATTCGTAAAATTAAAAAATTGATTGAACTGGTTGAAGAGTCAGGTATTTCTGAGCTGGAAATTTCAGAAGGTGAAGAGTCGGTTCGCATCAGCCGCAATATTACCGCGGCACCAGCGGCACACTATGCCCCTTACCCAATGCAAGCACCTGCGGCGCAGCCTGCTGCACCGGTTGTTGCACCTGTAGCGCCAGTTGCCGAAGCGGTATCTGGCCACGTTGTGCGCTCACCCATGGTAGGTACGTTCTACCGCACACCAAGCCCTGATGCAAAGTCATTCATCGAAGTTGGCCAGACCGTTGCCGTTGGCGATCCTTTGTGCATCGTTGAAGCTATGAAAATGATGAACCAGATTGAATCCGATAAAGCCGGTGTGGTGAAGGCGATTCTGGTAGAAAACGGTCAACCAGTGGAATTTGATGAGCCTCTGGTTATCATCGAATAACAAGGAGTGGCCATGTTGGATAAAATTGTTATTGCTAACCGCGGCGAAATTGCGCTGCGGATCTTGCGTGCCTGTAAAGAGCTCGGTATTAAAACTGTTGCCGTACACTCAACGGCAGACCGTGAGCTCAAGCACGTCTTGCTGGCCGATGAAACGGTCTGCATCGGCCCGCCACCGTCAACCAAAAGCTACCTGAATGTGCCGGCTATCATTGCAGCGGCTGAAATTACCGGTGCAGTAGCCATCCACCCAGGTTACGGCTTTTTGTCAGAAAATGCCGATTTTGCCGAACAAGTGGAAAACTCAGGCTTCATCTTCATCGGGCCACGCGCAGAAACCATCCGCCTGATGGGGGATAAAGTCTCCGCGATCAGCGCCATGAAAATTGCCGGTGTACCTTGTGTTCCGGGGTCTGATGGCCCGCTGGGCGATGATATGGATAAAAACAAAGCCATCGCCAAACGCATTGGTTACCCGATCATTGTCAAAGCTTCGGGCGGCGGCGGCGGTCGCGGTATGCGCGTTGTTCGCAGTGAAAAAGAGCTGGCGCAATCCATTACCATGACCCGTGCGGAGGCAAAAGCTGCCTTCAATAACGACATGGTTTACATGGAAAAATACTTGGAAAATCCGCGTCATATCGAAATCCAAGTGCTTGCTGATGGTCAAGGCCATGCTGTTTATCTGGCTGAGCGCGACTGCTCAATGCAGCGTCGTCACCAGAAAGTGGTCGAAGAGGCACCTGCTCCGGGTATCACGCCAGAAGTTCGCCGTAATATCGGTGAACGCTGCACCAATGCCTGTATCGAAATTGGTTACCGTGGTGCCGGAACGTTTGAATTTCTGTATGAAAACGGCGAATTCTACTTTATTGAGATGAATACCCGTATTCAGGTTGAACATCCGGTGACTGAAATGATTACCGGTGTTGATCTGATTAAAGAGCAACTGCGTATTGCCGCAGGTATGCCGCTCTCTATTCAGCAATCTGATGTGCATGTTCACGGCCACGCCATTGAGTGCCGCATCAACGCAGAAGATCCGGAAACCTTTTTACCTTCACCGGGTAAAATTACCCACTTCCACTCTCCGGGTGGTTTTGGTGTACGCTGGGAATCTCATATTTACACCGGTTATACCGTACCGCCGTATTATGACTCCATGATCGGTAAGCTGATCACCTACGGCGAAACCCGTGAAATTGCCATTTCACGTATGCGTAACGCGCTGTCTGAAACCATTATTGATGGGATCAAAACCAACATCGGGTTACAAGAACGTATTATGGCTGACGAGCATTTCCAACAGGGTGGAACTAACATCCACTATCTGGAAAAGAAACTCGGTTTGCAGTAAATAGGGTTCACCAATATCCAGGTCGGAAATCATTCCGGCCTTTTTTTTTATCCCTTTCGTAATCTGCGCTACAATTGCCGCCTTTTTTTAATGTTAGCTGTGATGGAGACATTGCGGATCATGCACGATCATCGCTTCAAACAAGCTCACCGTGAAGCGCGCTGGGCATTATGGCTTACCATTGCTTACCTTGTCTGTTGGTCACTGTTTGCCTATTTGCCAAGCAACCAATTGGGCATTACCGGCTTACCGCACTGGTTTGAAATGGCCTGCCTGCTACTGCCGCTGTTTTTTATTTTGTTGTGTGGATTAATGGTGAAACACATTTATCGCGATATTTCACTGGAGCGTTCCGATGAAGAGTGAAATTATTCTGCCCCTCGTCGGCTATCTTGTTTTGGTATTTGCCGTCGCCATTTATGCCTACTTTCAGCGCAGTAAAGGCAACTTCCTGACCGAATATTATGTCGGGAATCGTTCTATGGGTGGTTTTTTGCTCGCCATGACCCTGACCGCCACCTACACCAGCGCCAGCTCTTTTATTGGTGGCCCAGGTGCCGCCTACAAATACGGGTTAGGCTGGGTGCTGCTGGCGATGATCCAACTGCCCGCAGCATGGTTATCACTGGGCGTGCTGGGTAAAAAGTTTGCCATTTTATCGCGTAAATATAATGCCCTGACCTTGAATGATTTACTGTACGCACGCTACAAAAATAAAACAGTGGTCTGGATCTCCTGTGCCAGCATGCTGATCGCGTTTTTTGCCGCAATGACCGTACAGTTTATCGGCGGTGCCCGCCTGCTACAGACAGCCGTGGGGATCCCCTATCTTGATGGCCTGCTGATTTTCGGCGTTACCGTCGGCCTATACACCATGTTTGGTGGATTTCGCGCCGTCGCGATGACCGATGCCCTACAGGGGATCGTGATGATGATCGGTACTGTGATCCTGCTGTTTGCCGTGATCCATGCAGCCGGCGGGATCAGCCATGCCGTGACCACTTTACGTGCCATTGATCCCGACTTAATCAGTGCCCACGGCCCTGACGGTATGCTCGATCTGCCTTTTATGGCCTCATTCTGGGTACTGGTCTGTTTTGGTGTTATCGGCCTGCCGCACACAGCCGTGCGCTGCATGGCTTACAAAGACAGCAAAGCACTGCATTTTGGCATGATTGTCAGCACTATCATTGTTGGTATTCTGATGCTCGGCATGCACCTAACCGGCGCACTCGGACGAGCAGTATTACCCGATTTAGCCATTCCAGATCAGGTGATCCCGACACTGATGATTCAAGTATTACCACCAATTGCCGCGGGGATCTTTTTAGCCGCACCGATGGCTGCAATTATGTCGACCATTGATGCGCAACTGATCCAATCTTCCGCCACACTGATCAAAGATCTCTACCTGCGTTTACGCCCACAGGATGAACAAAATGAGCGGCGGATCTCGCGTCTTTCTACCCTGAGCACCCTGATTTTAGGCGTTCTGCTAATTCTGGCAGCATGGCAGCCACCGGAAATGATCATCTGGCTAAATTTGCTCGCCTTTGGCGGCCTGCAAGCGGTGTTCTTATGGCCACTGGTGTTTGGTTTGTACTGGGATCGTGCCAATGCAGGCGGCGCACTGACCTCGATGATCGCTGGCGGTAGCTGCTATGTGGTCATGAATCTAATCGGGGCAAAACCTCTGGGTCTGCACGCGATTGTACCAACCTTGATTTTCGGTCTGTTGGCCTTTTTAGTCGGAAATATGTTGACCGAATGCCACCAGCGTAAACAGATGCGCATACAGGCAGAGAGTTAGAGTTAAAGCGTTAAACCGAATAACATGGCTGACGGACTGGCGATAAGATGAGTGCCATACCTCAGCCATGTTATTCTTAGGGATATACCAGCCAGTTTTTGTACTGGCTATCCAAACGGTTTTTTCTCCACAGAACTCTTTTTTATTCACACCATTTTCATCCACACCATCACGCTGTGGATCAACCGAGAGTACTCAGCATGCCTTGGATTCAACTGAAACTGAACACGACCGGCGCACAAGCCGAAGCCATTGGCGATCTGCTGATGGATTGCGGCTCTGTCTCCGTCACCTTCATGGATTCCCACGACACGCCGGTGTTTGAACCGCTACCCGGTGAAACCCGTCTGTGGGGCGATACTGATGTCATGGGGCTATTCGATGCCGAAATGAACATGGCCGACGTCATGCAACAACTCACCACCAGCCCGCTTTTACCTGCCGATTTTGTGCATAAAATCGAGCAGCTCGAAGATAAAGACTGGGAGCGTGAATGGATGGATAATTTCCACCCAATGCAGTTTGGCCGCCGTTTATGGATTTGCCCAAGCTGGCGCGATATCCCAGAACCTGATGCCGTCAACGTGATGCTCGATCCGGGTCTAGCATTTGGTACCGGTACACACCCAACCACCGCGCTGTGCCTTGAGTGGCTTGATGGGCTGGATCTGGAAGGCAAAACCATTATTGATTTCGGTTGTGGTTCGGGCATTTTGGCCATCGCCGCACTGAAACTCGGTGCTGCCCGTGCCATCGGCATTGATATTGATCCACAAGCTATCACTGCCAGCCGTGATAACGCACAGCGGAACGGTGTATCTGAACGCCTTGAACTGTATTTGCCGCACGATCAGCCTGCCGATCTGCAAGGTGATGTTGTGGTTGCCAATATTCTGGCCGGCCCGCTGCGTGAGCTGGCCCCGCTGATCAGCGTACTGCCAAAAGCCGGTGGTCATTTAGGCTTGTCGGGAATTTTAGAGTCACAAGCTGAATCAGTTGCCGATGCTTACCGCGCCCAGTTTGCCCTCGATCCGATTGCCGAGCGTGAAGAGTGGTGTCGCATTACCGGTATCGCCCGTACAAAATAACGGTACGAAATAGCGGTAAAATACACCACGCCGCACCGATAACACGCGATTAAACATAAAAAACCCCACAGCATAATGACTCTACTGTGGGGTTTTATTTTGATGATCACTTACGATTTGAGTGTTAAACCGCTTTTTCAGCCGACACGCTAACAACCTTATTCACCGCTAAACGCTGGCTGTGCAACAACACCCATCCTGCCAAAACGGTATACACCACCGCTTGTATGCCTAAACGCAATAACGGATCAGACGCTTCACTTAATGATGCCCCCATTTGGTTATATTGCACCATCAGTTCAATACCATTCACACCGGGGATTAAACGCGCTAGCCAAATAATGGGCTCAGGAATAGCAATAATCGGCCACACAAATCCGGCGGTAAACACCATCGGCAGTGAAGAGAGCAATACCGCTTGGGTTGGCGTTTCCCGCCTAGTCATGAAAAATGTAATCATCACCGCAAAGCAGTAGGTCGTCCAAAATAGCAGAGTACAAAGCAGCAGCAATATCCA
The DNA here is from genome assembly GCF_051650925.1 of Plesiomonas sp. Taxonomy (NCBI): domain Bacteria; kingdom Pseudomonadati; phylum Pseudomonadota; class Gammaproteobacteria; order Enterobacterales; family Enterobacteriaceae; genus Plesiomonas; species Plesiomonas sp. The sequence goes on along the minus strand of NZ_JBOFRH010000188.1, from coordinate 1,310 downwards.
CGGGTTCGCCTGCCGTACCACATTGTAGTAATCAAAGCATGTCCCTAGATAGTACATAGCCGCCACCAGATACAACGGCACAAAAACCAGACCGCGCGCCAACAGCAGTTTCCACGGTGATACAGTTTGCCAGTAACCGCGTTCACCACCGAGTGTCCGCTCTTTATATTCAGCCGTTTGAATGCCCGCCGCAATCAGTAATGTCTGATGTAAAATCAATACAAATACCGCAGGAACAATATAGGCAATATAGCCAATAGAAGGGTTAAACAGCGCCTCAGTTTGTGCCCGTAACGGTAACGCAGTTCCCAGCGTTCCCTGATAAGGTGTACCCTGCATCAGCTCTTTGGTCACCTTAACCTGCGCGCCAAGTGTGCCGGCTGCACGCGCAATCCCTTCGATAATGGATGAATAGACAAGAAAATAACTGGCATCACCGGCAGCGGCAATTACTGGGCTTTTTCCCATCAATACATCACGGGAAAAATGCTGTGGGATAACCAATAAGCCATGCACCTCACCACTTTGCAGCCACTGATCAGCCTCTTGCTGTGAGGTTGCATTATGGGTTATTTCAACTTGTGGTGTTGCCTCAACCATACGGATAAACTGCCGACTTAAGGCTGAGTGATCACTATCCCACACCGCCACCGGCATGCTGGTAACCACCTGATGTGAATAGGGCTGCGGATAGAGCACCGAGTAAAAAATCAGCCCGACAAAAACGGTCATTAAAATGGCCGCATTTTTACTCAGCGCACGCACCTCTTCCCGCCAAATTTGGCCCAATGTCATTGCAGACTCCCCAGTTTACGTAAGCGAGCACGCAACAGTAACAATGCCAGCGGGATCACCAACCAAAACCACAGCAAATCAGACATGCTACGCCATGATACCGCCCACGATGCGGCATAATTTACCTGCTGAATTTGCACCTGAATGTAGTGTGATATTGGCAACATGTCTGACCAAAATTTTGCAAAACTAGGCATATTAGCCGCCGGAAAGGTCACCCCCATAAAGGCAAATGCCGGCGCGGAGTAGGCTGCCGCAGTACTGGCTGCTCGGCCATAGTGAAAACTAGTGCAATACAGCAGCGTTCCCATAGCAACATAGGCACCAATCATCAGCCACTGCGCCAATAGGATTACTGGAATACTGCCCTCAATCGGCCAGTCCAACCAACCAAATACGCCCCATAAAAACAGTGCCCCTTGTACCGCACTGATCAGCGCGTATGGCAGCATTTTTCCGACAAACGCTTTACCCAAACAACCATTAGCTGACTGTAGCCATGCTGCGCCATTGCT
>NZ_JBOFRH010000187.1:0-8647 GCF_051650925.1 Plesiomonas sp. | reverse complement strand
GTGCTCAAAGATAGCAGAACCCGCTAAGTGGATTGCAGTGCGCTGCATTAGAGGGGTACAGAGAGGGGTATGGAGTGAGATAAATGGATTTTTACGAGGCCGTGTTTACCTAACTCATTGATTTTAATGGTGCTCCCGACTGGATTCGAACCAGTGGCCTTCCCCTTAGGAGGGGGACGCTCTATCCATCTGAGCTACGGGGGCAACCGCGCCATTATACTGATTAATCCGCGTTTTTTAAGCCTTTAAATACCGTTTGCCTATGATTTAGTCACTAAATCACCCACTTGCACGGTAGAACCGGCACTTAAGCCTCGGCTGCTAAGTATTGCATGGGTTGGGTAGACCTGTGTCACGGTGAGCCGAACAGTGCTCGGTGTGAACATCTCTTGCACCTGACCTTGCTGGTCGATGAACTCGGTGGTGTGCAGCAATTTTAACGTATCGCCCTTACGTACACCGTTACGCGCGCCGATATTAATCGTCAGGCGTGTACCATTAATCGCACTGATACGAGCCTGCGTGCTGCTGCACCCGAGTTGCGTATCTAAATCTTGTGCTATCTGATCGGTCTGTAAACGAATGGCATAACCATAAGCGGATTGCCAAAAGTTGGCACTGCGCGTATCAATGCGCGCTGTGCGTTCAAATGGCCACTGTGCCTCGGTGCGGTATAGTTGCTGGAAAACTTGCTCACCGTTGTAGCTGTCAAAAACCTGAATATTGACCGCAAAGTTACGCTGCATAACGCTGGCCGAAAAATACTGGCTTAAACCGGTCTGGGGTATTGGGGTCAGATCAACAAGCTGCCCCGTTAACAAATACTGCACCTGTTGCTGCTCACCCACTGCGGCTAACCAGTTGCCTGAGGCATCGGCTGGAATATGCGTGTTCTGATAACTGCGCACTTGCAACCCTTGTAACGCTTGGCGAAGTTGGCGCTCAAGTACTGTGGGATAATCAGTATCTAAATTAAAAATCGCACCGGTAGAGGCCTGCGTCAGATCATCCATTGCAAAACGATACACTGACATCGGTTTACTGTAACTGAGTCTGCGGCACATTTTTTGATCTGGCGTGATGTCTGCCCGCAAAGTCAGAGTATAGCGGCCCTGTTGTGTGGAAGTACTCACAATCGTGGCGCTGCGGATCGGGCTGCCTGCTGCATAGCTTACCTGTGTATCACCGTTGGCCAGCGCACTGAGCGAGGTAACCAGTGGGGTCTGGTAGTTCATTGAGACACCGGTATAACCGAGCAACTGCCCGCTGGCATCCATCAGCGCCAGTGTACGTAACTGTGACTCATCTCCCGCCTGTGCCGGAATACTGACACTGGTCTGATACCAAGCGGCATAAAGGTTGCTTGTAAACAGACTGGTGGCCAGTAGGCTGGCCGCATACAACGGAATTCGGCGGGATACAGCTCTCATCGGTGATACCTGAATAATCCTAACAGTGGCGACGATAGCCGTCGCAGATAACGGTTATGGCGCAGAGCCGAAGGATATCTCGGTAGCCTCTGCACTCGAGTCATGATTTATACGATGACGTGAGTCATTACCGGAACTATGCAATTACCGTTCCGCCGGTACTACTGGCAATCAGAGAGTTGCTCAAGTTTTTACATGGGCAGACGATATAAGAACCAGAGAGAGTGACAGAAGGCGCATAACGTGAATCAGCTAAAAACATCATGGGTTGCCGGTCTGGTATCTGCACTGCTACTGAGTGGGTGTGCCGGACATCAGCCCTCGGCAGAACAGCCGTATGTCATGGATAAAAACCATGTAGAGGTGCTACCGCGCCACAGTCTGGACTACTTTGTAGATGCAATGGCCCGTCAGCTGGTGGCATCCAATAAAAATCTGGTTGGCGGTGGCTCTGTGGCAGTGGCCTCATTCGTTGATTTACAGCAGATGGATCAGACCAACTGGCTGGGCAACTTGATGGCTGACTCCTTTATCTACCAGTTGCAACAACGCGGATTGACCGTGCTCGATTATAAAACGACCGGCCAGATCCGGGTAACACCGCAGGGTGATTTTGCCCTCAGCCGCAACTGGCGAGATCTGCAAAAAGCCTATCAAGTCGATAACGTCCTAACGGGGACCATGCTGCGCCAAGGCTCAGGCGTCCAGATCAATGCGCGGATTATCCGTTTTAGTGATCGGGTAGTGATCGCCACTGCACAGGGGTTTTTACCGGCAGACAGGTTAGGGCGCAGTATCGGTAACAGCAATAAAGTGCAGATCCGTGATGGCATGATAGTGCGAGGTGACAATACCTTTAACGCACCGAGTATCATCATTGCGCCATAACATCATTACCATAACATCATCGCGTGATTAATATCGATATTGGCCGTACAAGCGGAAAATATACGGATAAAAAACAGGAATAACACATGCGCAAGTTGAAAATCAGTTTAGCACTGGTGGTGTGTACGGCATTACTGGGCTGTGCTCCAAACAGCAGCAGCCAGATCCTGAATGCCGTGGGATATGCCCCGATAGCCGTACAGCCGGGCAAAACTGCACAAGAGCGCCAATTACAAGCGATGCGAGCTTCACGTCTTGATGCGTACCGCGAAATGACCGAACAGCTCTACGGGCTGAAAATCAGCAGCCATACCCAAGTGTTGTCATCGGGCTCATTGCGTGATGCCGGAATACAAACACAGGCGGCTGGTTGGGTGCGCGGTGCGCAAGTGGTACGCAGCTATCCGGTGGGGGATAACTATGTCACCGAACTGCGCCTTGACCTGAATAACGTCAAAAAATTGCCAGCCGTTGCTAGCGCGCCAAAAGCAGTGGTTGAGAAAAAAGAGCAGGTCATCTTAGTGCCTGCCCGCAGCGCGACGTTTTAACGTGCTTATACCGTCAGAACACCCTATGTTTTTCGACATAGGATCCCAGTACGGATCATCGTTACCGTTATGCTGTAGATTGGTATGAATACTGAAAGGTGAATATGTAATGGTGAATACTGTTCAGCAAGGCAACAATCGGCCTGTTTACACCTTCACATTATTCCCAAGGGTTGAGGTATTGAGCGTTTTACCGTCGGCATTGTAGGTCATCATCTCTTTACCGCGCACGGCCATCAGCTGGTTTGCCAAACGGCTAAGGCTAATGCGCGCCTCTTTCATGATCTCGCCAAGCAGATGATTTTTGGTCTGGCAAGACTGCAATAATTGCCGCACGCTCAGCAGCAGTGCGTCTTGCGCATCGAGCTGTGCCCGCTCGGCGTGCTGTGCAATCTGCTGATCGGTCTCTTGTACCGTTTGTAGCAGTACATTTTTTTGCTCACTGAGCGTAAGCAGCAGATCCGCCTGATGTTCGGTAAGCGCAGTGAGCTCACTGTCAATCAACTGCTCTAGTGTCTGTAAGGTTGTCTGTTGCTGGGTCAGTAGTGCGTGCAGCGTCATGAAAATATCCTATAATCGGCCAGCACGTTATTTGGCTGACGTTTAGTGAGAACCTGACTCTAACTTAAGCAAATTTGCGGCCAGTTTTTCAGGATTAACCTGATACGCACCGGAATTAATCGCTAGCTTAAGGCGCTCAACCTTTGCACTGTCAAACGGCATTTCATTGTTTACCTGTTTTGGTATTTGCGCCAGCGTTTGCGCCTGTGAAGTCAGCGTTACCCCGTCAGCAGCCGGTTTGGTCTGTTCCGGTTTAATTTCTGCTGGCTTGGTCTGTGGTGTACCGCTGGTAGCCGTCGTATCACTGTGCAGATTAACCGTATGCTGCAATCTTTTACCCGCAGCGGATGAGTTTAAATTTGCATAAGTGAATTTATCAATGCTGCTCATGGCATTATTCCTACATTATTCTTCATTCTTATGGGCATTAATTGGGTGTTGGCGACGCCTAAATGCTCTCTAATATTGCAATGCTCAAAACCACAATACAAAACAACCTCGACAACGCTTGTATAATGTAACGGCACCACAACCAAGAACTTGAGAAATTATTTTTTGGGATACAGACTTATGCAGCTCTTTTAATATCAATAGGTTACTGCTGCCTCACCCACGCTGGTTACTACGGCACTAACCACCCGTTGTGAACGGTTATTCCGGATCTGAATCGTATCACCTATTGTACCGTTACCCATAGCCACGCCTGATGCGACTACGGCTAGCCCCGGCTTACCTGCTTTGAGCACGACCCGATCGCCTTTACACACCTGACAAATTTGTGCTGCAGAAATGGGCGCTGCCGCATTTAGCGGACGTATTGTTTTAGCACCAATCAACAAAGAGGTATCGTCAAAAATCCGTGCATGCGCCTGACGCACATCTTTGTAAGTCAGCACCAAATCATCAGCTTGCAATAATGTATCACTGCGAATAGCGCGTGCTGTAACCACTACCGGGCTAACCGACAACACTTTTACCGGCACATACACCTGCCAGTTTTGGGTTGGACAGCGCACTAACACCGTTGCTTTGGTAGTCAGTGTTTGCTTACCGGGCAGTGAACTGACTAGTGCAGAGGCACAGGCATCAAACTGTAAACGTCGGTCTACCGGTGCGGCTTTGACCTGATGCTGCAACTCACTGTTGGCCGGTAGCTGGCTGATCACAAAATCTTCGGCAGCCTGACTGATACTGCCTAAATTTTGCTGCGCCGTACTTGCGTTAGGCACTGATGCTGCACTGGCATAATTAATGCTTAAGAATACCCCATAAAGGCCGATAAGCAGCTTAATAGGGCGTAGGGCCTGATGTAATGGCGTTGAGAAAAACACAAAACGTCTCCTGTTATGCTAAATACCCTGAAAATACCAAGGGGATATGCGTGATAAAACAGATAAAAAATCGCTGGGAGTAGCCTGTTATGGCGGGGATTTTAGATTCGGTAAACCAACGGACACAACTGGTCGGGCAAAATCGTTTAGAGCTGTTGACGTTTAAGTTACAGGGTTCGCAACGTTATGGCATCAACGTATTTAAAGTCCGTGAGGTTTTACAATGCCCGCGTTTAACTATGTTGCCGAACTTAAACCCGATCGTCAAAGGTATTGCACACATTCGTGGCCAGACATTGTCGGTCATTGATATGAGTCTGGCTATTGGCGGGCAGCCGGTTGATGACCCAGAAAAATGTTTTATTATTATCTCTGAATATAACCGTTCAGTGCAGGGTTTTTTGGTGCAGTCGGTAGAGCGCATTATCAACATGAATTGGGAATCTATTTTACCGCCACCAAAAGGTGCGGGAAAAATAAACTACCTAACCGCCGTGACCGAAGTGGATAAAGAGCTGATCGAAATTCTTGATGTTGAACGTATTTTAGATGAGATCTCTCCTGCACCGACCCAAATCAGCCAATCTATTTTAGATGCTGCGGCTGATGAAGTGAAAAATATGCAAAATGCCGGTAAGAAAATACTGGTGGTAGATGATTCTAGTGTCGCCCGTAAGCAAATTGAGCGCGCCTTAACCAGTATTGGTCTTGATTGCGAAATGGCCAAAGATGGGCGTGATGCGCTTGAGCGTTTAAAACAGGTGGCCGCCCAAGGTAATGTATATGATCACTACGCATTGGTGATTTCAGATATCGAAATGCCTGAGATGGACGGTTATACTTTAACTGCCGAAATTAGGCATCATTCACAATTTAATGCGCTGCATGTGATCTTGCATACCTCATTAAGTGGCGTATTTAATCAGGCAATGGTCAGCAAAGTGGGTGCAAATAACTTTATTGCTAAATTCAATCCCGATGAACTCGCCAATGCCGTTAATCAGGCACTTTTGCAACTAGCCTCCGAGTAATTCATGAATTCAGTCAGCTTTAGTGAACACGAGTACCAAGAGTTCAGCCGTTTTTTAGAGTTACAGTGCGGCATCGTGCTGGGCGATAACAAACAGTATTTGGTTCGCAGCCGGTTGACCCCGTTGTTACCCCGCTATGGGTGTACGCATCTCTCCGAGCTGTTAAAACAGGCCTTGCACGGTATAAATCGTGACCTGCGCACGTCGGTAGTAGATGCCATGACCACCAACGAAACCCTCTGGTTTCGTGATAACTATCCGTTTGATATTTTAGCCGAACGCTTATTACCTGAGTTTGCCGTACAAAAACGGCCGGTCAGGATCTGGTCGGCAGCGTGCTCATCGGGGCAAGAGCCTTACTCGATTGCGATGACGGTGCTTGAAACTCAGATGCGTCGCCCCGGCATGCTGCCGATGCTACAACCGGCGCAGATTGTCGCAACCGATATCTCACCACAAATGCTTGAAATATCGCGTCAGGCCAGTTACGACGCGTTGGCGCTCGGTCGTGGTCTATCACCAGAGCGTAAGCGTCAATTTTTTGAAGCCCAGCCTGATGGCCGTATGCAACTGAATAACAAAGTTCGCAATCTGGTTTCATTTAAGCCGCTGAACTTGAAAGAGAGCTATGCCCTTATGGGCAAGTTTGACATTATTTTCTGCCGTAATGTGTTGATCTATTTTTCGGCTGAGATGAAAGCTAAAGTCATTAACCAACTGGCGGCTTGTTTGCAACCTGGCGGTTATTTGCTGCTTGGTGCATCAGAGTCTATGACTGGGTTAAGTGATCGTTTTGAGATGGTGCGCTGTACGCCTGGCATTATCTACAAACTCAAATAGCCATTTATATGCACATACAGTGATAAACCCACTTAAATCGTGGTGATAGATCAATCACAGCGGGGCTAAATTAGCCCCGTTTTTTTATTTGCGCGCATGGTGTTGCATTGCGCTTTTGTCTGGCCGTTATCCCTTTTAAACGTATTTTTTATGGGATACAGAGCCGGTATTTGATAAACCAACCGCGCTAATTTTTTTGTTGATCTTTTGAACTATCCTCAGATGTTTTCTTTCCTTCATTTAAACGTGCCTGTTTATTCCACGGCCTATCAAAATAAAGAACCAGACAAATAGCGGCATAAATAACAGCACAGATATTTTGGCGCTCATTCTGGCACTAAGTTTGCTTACTTTGCTGCATATACCTCGACTGATGTATGCGGAGAGATAGATGGCAATCAGTTTCGATCAAGCATTGGGTGTACACCAGTACACTCCCGGTTTGCGTAACCAGCGCACCGAGATATTGGCCAGCAATATCGCCAATGCTGATACCCCCGGCTATAAAGCGCGTGATATGGATTTTTCACAGGCACTGGATCAGGCCGTCACACAAGCCAGCAGCAACCTGCAGCGCAGCAGCCTGTCGATGACAGATGAACGCCATATTTCTGCCGCCTCTGACTTCTCAGGTACGACTGCCTACCGTATTCCCAATCAGCCCGATGGCGGCGATGGCAATACCGTGGATGTGCAGGTTGAGCGCAATCTGTTTATGGAAAACAGCATTGAGTATCAGGCGTCGTTGCAATTTTTAAGCGGAAAATTCAGTGGCTTGAAAAAAGCCATTCGCGGGGATTAATCCATGAGTCTGTTTAATGTGTTTGATGTTTCCGGCTCGGCGATGAGTGCGCAGTCAGTACGTCTTAATACCGTGGCCAGTAATCTGGCGAATGCCCAGAGCGTTAGCAGTTCAGCCGATGAAACCTACAAGGCACGGCACCCAATATTTAATGCCATGTTGGATGATGCAATGGACAACGGCTCAAGCGTACCCGTCTCAGTGGCCGGCATTATTGAGAGTCAAAAGCCGCTGAACATGGAGTACCGCCCTGATCATCCGCTGGCAAATCCCGATGGCTACATCTTCAAACCTAACGTGAATGTGATGGAGGAGATGGCCGATATGATCTCAGCGTCGCGCTCATACCAGACCAATGTGCAGATTGCCGATGCCGCCAAACAGATGGCGATGCAGACCCTCAATCTGGGCAAGTAAGGAGCAACACGTGATAGATCCGAATGTTCGCGCCACCAGTTATCTGGATAAAGTCAGTCGCCAAAACGCGCCAACGAGCAATAAAGCGGGTGCAACCGATAGCAGCTCGCGCAGCAAAAGCACCGATGAGGCCCCCAATACCCGTCCAGATGAAACACCAACCGGTGGGGCAACATCGTCGCTAACACAACAAGATTTCATGCGTCTGCTGACCCAGCAGTTGTCATTCCAAGACCCGTTTAATCCAGTTAGTAATGACCAAATGGTGTCACAGATGGCGTCATTTTCCACCATTGATGGCATCAACAAGATGACCGATCAGTTCAGCCTGATGAACCAGATTATGGGCTCAGGTCAGGCGCTGCAAGCCTCATCACTGGTTGGGCAGGATGTGTTGCTGCCAACCAGTGATGTCTGGCTGGAAGACAAGGGTGTGAGCGGGGCTATCTTCTCAAAAACCGGCGAGAAGCTGAATAATTTGTCGGTACGTATTGAAGATGAGAACGGCCAGCTGATTAAGACCATTGGCATCAACGGTGAAAAAGACGGTGTAGTGCGGTTTGACTGGGATGGCACGAACGACAGCGGCGAAAAAGTGCCAGCCGGTAAATACAAAATGAAGGCAACCGCCGAAATTGACGGCGAGCAAAAAGATATTACTGACCAGTTGGCCACTTACCACCGTGTCAGCAGTGTGGTGCTGCAATCAGAACTGGGTGCACTGATTAATGTTAACGGCATTGAGGGCGGTATTCCGATCGGCAATATCCTCGAAGTGGGAAAAATGAGTGGGGGTTCA
>NZ_JBOFRH010000186.1:0-9773 GCF_051650925.1 Plesiomonas sp. | reverse complement strand
CAACTCAATAGCCGGCAGAATGAGGCCAGAAAAATTAATGTTCTCGGGTGGGAATGTTTTAAAAAACGGGCGGTCAAAATGCGGTTTTGGCTTAGATTTTAGTGTTGATGTTGGTTCACGTTTATTGTGTTTTCTCGGCACGCTATTTGGGGTGATTATGAATGGGGGCAATTATGAATAGGTTGTCTTACGGGAAATAAAAAAGCGCCCTTACTGGCGCTTTTTATGGGCATATGAAAACAGCGTGGCTTATTCGATATTGAATTTGAATGTTGAGTATTTGCATTAAATCCTTGCGGTTGCTGTGGTTCTCTCACTCTGTATTTCCATTAAGTACACGCATAGGTACACATTTTTTGCGGGTGTTCATCAATATTGACCATAAAAGCGCTTTAAACAGGGTTTAAAAAAACGCCTGCCAGAAATCACAATCAGACTATTCGTGCACGGTCTGGAATCATTCTGGTGCAGAATACGCCCTCTTTTTTGCAGAAAAAATCAGTCTGGCCGGGCTATCAGAATAGTTGCATTCGTTGCGTGATGTGGCCTGTGGGCCATAAACCTGCGTCATATAATGATCAGTACCCCACCCACCAGAGGCCTGGAGCACTGTTTTAACCAAGTACAATGATACCGGGCGAGGTCTGGTGTATGGCTGTTGCATATGGTGATCACATCCCGGTAGTGGTGGGGCTGTTATTTTTGTTGTGAATCATAGCAAGCATTTTTGTTATTTATGCTTGCTGGTAGCTGGCTGTCTGGTAATCTTCATTAAAACATGACAAGGGATTTAAGCAATGCCAGAAAACAGCAAGCCACAATCAAAGGGCGGGAAGGCAAGAGCCGATAAGATGACGCCGGAAGAGCGCAAAGCTATTGCACAAATCGCCGCTCAAAAGCGCTGGGAAAAAGCCAAGTTACCTACGGCTCAATATGAGGGGGTGTTAAAAATTAATGATACGGAACTGGAGGTTGCAGTTCTGGATAATGGTAAGCGCATCATTTCGCAATCCTCAGTGTTTAAGGCTCTGGGGCGTCCAAGTCGAGGTGTGAGAGCAACTCTTGACGGTGAGATCGTTCTACCTGCTTTCATGGATGCAACTAACCTTGTTCCATTTATTAATCATGAGCTTAGAGAGCTGATCAATAGAGTGCAGTATTCCAGTAAATCAGGAGCTGTTCTGGATGGTTATGATGCTGCAATTCTGCCGTTGGTTTGTGATGTTTATCTTCAGGCGAGGGAAAAAGGAGCGATAGTCCGCGTAAACCAGCTCGAAACCGCAATGAAAGCCGAAATACTGGTTCGCTCGCTGGCTAAGGTTGGTATTGTAGCCCTTGTTGATGAGGCTACGGGCTATCAGGCGGTTAGGCCAAAAGATGCTTTGCAGGCATATCTTGATAAAATTATCAGTAGAGAGTTGGCCGCATGGGCTAAAAAATTTCCTGATGAGTTTTACGAAAATATCTACAAGCTGCGCAATTGGCCGTGGACGGGAATGAGTAAAAACCGGTTCAGTATTGTTGCTCACTATACCCGTGATTTAGTCTACGAACGGCTTGGTGATTCAATTTTACAGGAACTTGAGAAAAAAACGCCGAAAGGGGCTAGCGGTAGCCGTAAAAATAAGCTCCATCAGTGGCTGACTGATGATGTTGGCAATCCAATGCTGGCGCAGCACCTGCACTCTCTAATAATGATCCAGAGGCTGGCAATCGCAAACGGTTATGGCTGGAATCGTTTTGTGAAAATGGTTGACCAGATAATGCCCCGCAAAGGGGGAACCTTCGAACTTGAGCTGACAGATCCCACCGAAGATGATTCGTAGTCGGATTGCGGTTTTCCTATGAATCGCCCTGTACCTGCATTTGCGTCTACTAGGTTTTGGGGTGTTCGCTAGGCCCCGTTTAAAATGTCGTGAATTAAAATCCCGCAGGCACCCATGATGTCCCCGGAGTGTTTCGCGTTACAACTGTATATATAATCACCCATGCTTATAGTTACAGTAATGCTTTTGACGGGGAGTTTTAGCGATGACATTCGACGATACTGATTCAGCGACCATGCAGGCACTTTTGCCAGAGTCGGTGCAAACACTGGTTGCCGTCATAGGCTACCCGGCCACTATTCGGCTTATCGAGGCGCTCGGCGGCACAACATTACACGCCCGTACTAGTGAACGCCGCAGCCGCACAGGCGGCCCCTATGCCCTTCTGGGCGATATCTTGACGGATAGCGAGGTTAATTCTCTGATGCATCATGTCGGGGGGGCCGCGTTTTATATACCGCGCTGTGATAGTGTTTTGCGTAAGGTGCGAAATGCCCGCTTTGTGGCCGATATTGCCAAGGCTAAAGCTACAGGGAGTTCATGCCGTAAAGCAATGGCTACTCTATGCCCTAAGTATGGTTTTAGCGACCGATACGGGTGGCAACTACTGCGCCAATACGCCACCGCCAGCAATGTATCCTCTTTGGCGTCCTGATGGCTGAATGAATCTTGCATAACATAGCCTCTAATTGAGCACAGGAAAGTGCATTTTAGGCGGTTTTCCCTCGACTTTTACACCTTCAACGATACTAAAACCGCTCAATCCCTTGTGTGGCGCGGCCTGCGGGCCTATTTGCTGTTATCAGCTAGAGGTGATTTTTAACTATTTTTGCTCTGCGGCTCCGCTGTAACCCGCACCACGACTGGCGTCGCGCTGTTTTTCGTGCTGAAAAGTACATTTTTGGGCAAAATTGGGCACTTTTGTATGCTGACTAAAAACTGGCTGTAAGCCTTGTGCCGTCTGGCCTACAGGCTGATTCTACCTATTTTCTGTTTTTGATGGATTTGCATAGTAAATGTGGCTGTATGCCTTGTGGTGTCTGGCTTTGCGCTGATTTTGGCTCGTTATTTTTCTATTCTGGCTACTATGAAAGTGCGTGGGGACAGTGGGGACAGCGGGGACAGCCAGACGTGGCGCGGGTTTGAGGCGTCCCCACTCATTTTATTCTGTGGGGACAGTGGGGACAGTCTGGATAAAATATAATCAAAGTTGTCCCCACCTGTCCCCAGTGTGTCCCCACTCAAAAACGGCTAAATAAACAGCTATGGTAAATATAACCAACTGAATATATTGTTATTTTATTTTTTTTGTCCCCGCTGTCCCCACTGTCCCCACGGGTTTTTCAGTTTCTGAAAGGGCATTATTTTTGTTTTATGCATCTATAGCGCTTAAAAGTTCATTTGTGCCGATGGCGTAGACGTGCGGACGAATGGAGCCAGCACGAATGCGCTTTGTATAACGCCCAGTATCTCGCTCGATAATTGCGCCTATCGCATCAAGGCAGGCGATAACCCGCGTTCTGTCATAGCCCGGAGCGGCTTCGTTCAGCGTGTCGGGGGCAAAATACAGAACCTTTTCCCCCGCGTCGTTAGCCCGCCACCATCCTGCCCTGTTGGGAATACTGCCGTATGCGCTAGTCGCCATGCTCTCAAACCGCGATTCATGGAGTGTGACGAATGACGCCACGCTACGGATAATTTTTACATCTTCTGACTGCCCGCGACCTCGATATGTTGCCCATGCTTCAAACATCACCTTAACGGCGGCCAGTGCCTCGCCTTGCAGCCACGGTAGAAGTCCCGCAGTTATTGCCATTTCTCCCGCTAGTGCGCACAGAGTGAAGCGGGCGGCGGCTCTGGCCTCCTGTCCCGTGCTAACTGGAAACTGTTCGCGTAGCTGGGCGAACATATCCGCCAGTATCTGGCCGCTGTCCTCTGATTCGCCTGGCTGATTGCGTGATATGAGCCAGCGCACAAATTCTGGCCCGGCGTGGCCGTAATGGTTAGCAGCGTTGCCGCGCAGGGTTTCAGCAAACCGCCTGCCCGCGCCGCGCCGTTCTGCGTCATTGTTCGGGTTGTGCGGTAGCTCCAACCCGTGAAGGTAATCAAAGGCGCCATATAATCGCTGTACGGGAATATCAAGCAAACGCATTTCCTGACCGGCTTTGATGCGCTGGCCGCCGCTTTCCATGTGCTTGCCTACCGTCATTTCCCCGGTAGATATCAGCATTGTGCGCCAGACGTTAACCGGGCGAGCCATGCCGGATATTTTGCCGCGCTGGCGTCCCGTGCCGTTGCCTAGTTGATAAATTAGCCCGCCAATATCTCGCGCTGGAGCCTCTCCGATTTCATCCAGAATTAGTGCGGTATCGTTGCGCATGGTTGCCAATCCTTCCAGCCCCGTGCTGGTAGCGTTCCAGTTACGCTTAAAGTTACGAGGCTCACCCCAGACGCTACAGGCCACCAATGCGGCTACGCTCTTGCCGCTGGAGCTGTCGCCCATGAAGTGAAACCCGCCGCTGTCCACATCGAGCAACCACAGAAGGGGCCCAGCCAACGAGGCACAGATTGCCATCATTGGCACGGGGTTGTTACGACATAGGGCGGCCACCATATCGCGCCAGTCGCTTACTGTTCCGGCTGTCGTATATTCCTGAGTTCCTGCTTCTGTGGATTGAAACACCACGTCACCCGTACCAATAATTCCGCCGGGCATCACAAACATATCGGGCGAATGCCACCCGGTGGCTGTGGCAGCCAGTGCGTGGCGTTTCGGGTTCGATTCCATAATGTAATCAGTTAGCGCCTGCCGCTGTTTGTGCGGGATAACCACACCCATGCGCAGGAGTTCGGCGCGGAGTTCGCCGCCGTCACCCGCTAGCATGTGCATAGGGGCGGCCCATTCGCGCCACTCACCTTTTGGCGTCATGAATCGCAGAAGTCGCCCGTAGTTTTCGCCCTTGTCGTCGCTGGTCATGGCGATAACTTCCAGCGGCGAACAAATAAACGTATCCGTGTTGGTTGCGTCTCGCACTCCGTGCCAGTACAAGCCGGGTTTCAGTATCTGTCCGCTATCCACTTGCACATACTGTGCGTAGGTGGCATGGCCCGGACGTGCCGGGCTGACTTTTGGATATTTGCGCCGTGGTGGCTTGCGTGATTTTGCAGTAGCGTTCTTCTGTGTGTCGTTAGGCGTCTGGCTCATTTTCCATCGTCCATATCATCAGGTCGTTAAAATCGGACAGTTCGATAGGGGAGCCAGTCGGCCACTCCGGGGAGATAACCATACACCCAGCCAGATAAGCCGCTTCGTTGGCTGCTCTGTCTCCGGGATTACCTTGTGATGTTCTGTCATCATCTCCGGCAATCACTAGCCGAATGCTTGCCCCATACCTTTCACGCAGTGCTAACGCCACGTATTTAAGATTCCCTGCATTCATTGCGCACACCACCGCGTTCACATCCCAGAATTGAAGTAATGCAGCTCCGGTGGCCCAGCCTTCACACACATACACGTCATGTGGTGGGGCGTCCGGGTTCATCAAGTCGAAATCCCCTATAGGGTGGAATGCTCCCTGAACCTGACCATCACGCAAAAACATCTTGCGGCCATCTGGGGATATGGTCTGGATGTTTACCAGCTCCCCGTTGGCGTTATAGAGCGTAACCAGCAAGTCGTCGCCGGACTGATATAGCCCATGCGGTTGCAGGCGTTTTGCGGTTAGATATGGGTGGTGTGGGTTGGCAGTTTCTGCCTCAGTCATCAGTTCAAACGCTCGGCAAGCGGTCAGCCTCTGGCGAAATTGCCGTTGTTGTTGCTCCTGCTGGCGTAGTCGGGTGGCCTCCACCTCTGCGGCCTTGAGGCGTTCTTGTTGCGCCTTCCGTTGTTCGGGGTTTATTGCTTCGGACTTACCTAATGCGGGCAGGCTTAACGCTAGCCTGTCCGCTACAATGCGGGCCGCATCAGTCTGGCGAACATTCCATAAGTACGCGCCCAGAGCCACAAGGTCGCCGCCCCCGTCACCGGTAGCGAAATCATGCCATCGGCCATCAATCAGCGACACGGAAAAGCTCCCCGCGTGGCGGTCTGCGCGGGTAGGGTTGCGACACACCCACTCCCCACCCTGTTTGCGGCCTTCTGGTAGCCATTCAGGCACAAGAATATCTGCACTTTGGACGGCTACGGCGGCCACGCTGCGAATAGCGTCAATCATGGCAATATCACGCATGGCGACCCCCTTCGCTGATTTCCCCAGCATGAAGGCGGTGGTGGTACGTCTCCACCACTTCGTTAAACCCGGCCACCAGCTCAGCGGTAACGGCGATGGAATCCCCCAGGCTGCGTAGCTCCCCCGCTTGCGGGTCGATACCATCACCCATACCGGATAACAGCCGTCCGGTGCTTATCAGCCCTTCCAGTAGTTTACGCCCGCAAAACTCCGCGTCATCGGACATGCGGCGAGCCTCTCCGGCATCAGCGTTTTTAATGGCGGCAACTAACAGCGCGGGGATTTCGGTGTTGTACATATCACACATGGCACACCCCCTGAGCAGGTACACGGCCAGCAAATGCGAGGATGTAACACCCAGATAGCCGCTGGCGGGCCTCTTGCTCGCTTGTGGCCTCAATGGTCAGGCGGCAGGGTTTGGCGGCCATATCGGTACGATGAAGGGCCATAAAGCGATACTGATATTTTGGGTGAGTTTGGGTATGCTGTGTTCCAGCCATAGTGTAAGCCTCGATTACGTTGTGGTTAGAGGCCCGGTTAGTGCTGGTAACACTGCCGGGCCTTGCCTTTTGCGAGTTATGACAATCAAAGTGTGGCCCACTATAGATTTTGGGTGTGGCCCACGTCAATGCTTTTATTTGTTTTTTGCTCGTGTATACTGTGGCCCACCAATTGGCGAGAGGCTTAGTAATGGCTACAGGTACAACCAATGCGAAATCACAATCTTTAAAATCTCGTGTACCGCATGAAATAGTTGAGGCGATGGAAGGCGTGAAGGAGTTAGGCGAGAGTACTTCGCAATTTATCATCACATCAATGCAAGGCGAGATAAAACGCCGCCAGCGGCGCAAGAAGTCAGAAACGCCAGCGGAGTGATCCACACTGGCACGTAACCAAAGGGCGGGGGCGCAATCCTCGCCCTTTTTTAATGGTCTACAATCTGAGCTACTCAAATCTGAGTTGGCCGGGGTAATGGGTTTTGATATCCCCGTATTAGTGGATGCATTAATCATGGTGAACCTCTGGAAGATATGGCTGATAAGTAGCCCACAATGATTGCCCCTCATTTTCCAGTGATTGCCGTTCCTGTTTGCAGGCTTGCAGGTCGCGGCCGCGCTGACTGGCCTTGATGTTGAAAGCGGCCATACGGCGGCTGTAGTCGTTCAGGATGCCGAAGGGAACACCATAGCCGCCTGTTTTGCGGATAGTTGGGATAACGTCGCGGAATACCCAATTGGTGAAACGGTGGGCGAATGTGCCGGGCTTGGAGGCTTTGCGGCTACGGGTAATGAGTTTGTAGAAACCCGACTCTGACACTGTGCGCATCTGCTGATTACCACCAAGGGTGTAAGTTAAACATACGCCCTTTTCATCTTCGTCCAGCGGCTTAATCGCCGTGCGATGGTTTGCCACTTCCAGCGCCTTACACACATCAGCGGCTATAAACCACGGCTCGCCGTTGATGCTGGCAATACGTACAGAGCAACCCTCAAAACGGATAACGGAAATATCCTGTGGGCCTTTTTGGGCGTGAGAGCGCCCCGCCCCGATTAAGGGGCTATTTGAAGTTTTCATAATTGGATTTCGCTGGTGGGGTTAGTGAGTCGTGTTTTTACGTTCGTTTAACCATGAGCGTATGGCGCAAACATCAAAGCGGGTTACGCCATCGCCGAGCTTATCCGGGCGTGGAAATTTACCTTGTTTCACCCAGTTCCATAGTGTTGATTCACTAATCTGGAAGTGCTGCATGACTTGTTTAGGGCGCATATACCCGATATCAGGAAGATTATTCATTGGTTTATGCCTCAATGGAGTAAATAGCAGTTATAAAAAGCTACTCCTAAACCCGCATTGCTTTCAACTCATTGTTTTTTAGCGGTTAATTCTGGATTGTTTCTAATAAAAGGTGGTTTGCGTTTAACGGCGTTTAAACATCGTTTAAATTTTTTTGATGCTGGGTTATGCATAGGGGGGTGCATGCGGGGCACCCTATTTGGCTATAAAGGATTCTAGGCGCTGTAATAGGGTGCTGGTGATTTTAGTAGTGCTTTACGCTTTATAGTGTGCGTTTTTCGGTATATTAAACCGCACGAATAGATAATTAATGTAAGCCTAAGCGATTCTTAGCGCGGAGATATTGTACTCATTGCCTCGTTCCAGAGCCACCAGCAGCCCGGCCCACAACTCCAGAGCGGCCCGGCGTTCATCAAAATACTGATGACGGTTATAAATTCCTTCCACGCCTCTTATGCGGTGATTTAGGCAGCGTTCAGCTACTACAGGGTCAACGCCTAATGCGGCCAGATGGGTGCGGGCAGTTCGGCGAAAGTCATGAATAGTGAAATTGGGTATGCCCGGCATTTCTCGGCGCACCTTCGCCAGAGCCACCGGTAAAGTGCTTTCCTGAATGTGGGGAATCATGCGGTGTTGCATCTTGCGGGCAGGAAGTACCCAGCGGCTCCCGCCTGAAATGCTGTGCAGTTCTCGCAGCCATTCCACTGCTGGTGGTGGTAATGGAATATCAATCGCGTCGCCATTTTTGGCGCGTTCTGCTGGCAGTCGCCAAACAGCTTCATCTAAATCAAATTCGGCCCACGGTGCGCCGCACAGTTCCATTTTGCGACAGCATAGGCAAAGTATCAGCTTCATGGTGATCTCATTCTCACGGCTGAATCCCTTGGCCGTGCGCATAGCCTGAAAGAACTGTATGAGCTCATCACGGGATAGCCAGCGTTCCCGGCTGCTTTCCTGTCCACCAGCGTCAGACAATTCAAACGCCCCTGCCGGGTTTGTTTCTAGTGCGTGGCGCTTGATGGCGTAATCAAAAATTCGTTTTGTCCATCGTAGAACGTCATTAGCCACAGTAGGCGCACCACGGGCAATAATGCTTTGTAGCATCGCATCAATATGGCGGGGTTTCACGTCCTCTACTTTCAGGCTGCCTATGTGTGGGTTTATATCTTTGTCGATGCGACGGCGGAGAATGTCGGGATGTTTCCAGCGTGGCAGTATCTGGCGCCGGTAGTATTCATCCGCCAGCTCTGACACACGAAGTGCGTTTTTTTCTTCTTCCATTCGCGCCAGAGCTTCCGCTTTTCGGGCTTGCTTCTCCCCGGCTACGTCATGTCCCAGCGCCACAAGGGCGGCCAGTTCTTTCACTGTGGCGCGGGCCTTGCTCAATGATTGGTCAGGGTAAGAGCCAATAAGCATGGCGCGTTGCTTGCCTGCAATACGGTAACGGTAGCGCCAGAAGGGTGCGCTATATCTGAGAGGAAAGCACAGATACAGCCCGCCACCATCGGCGCGGCCCTCGAAGTGCTCCCCGGCCTTAATCCATGCCCGGATTTGAATATCGGTTAACTTCGCCATGCTCCCGCCTGAACGTTGAATAGGGGTGTGTACATACTCGCGTGTACACAAACACCGTTAAGTACACGTGTATGTACACAATATTTGTTGGCTTTCCTCGGAGTATATCGGAGTGTGTGGGAGTTAAAAAGCCCCAGTAAATGGGGCTTTGTTGTTTTTCTGTGGAGTGCGTCGGAGTGTATGAAAGGTTATTCCACGTTCTGAATTTGCTCGCGCATCTGCTCAATCAGCACTTTCAGCTCGACGCTGCAACCGGTGATTTCAGCATTGATGGATTTTGAACCCAAGGTGTTCGCTTCGCGGTTGAACTCTTGCATCATGAAGTCCAGACGACGGCCCACGGCTTCGT
>NZ_JBOFRH010000185.1:0-1056 GCF_051650925.1 Plesiomonas sp. | reverse complement strand
CACGGCCCACCAGATCTTCTTCGGTCTGCTGGCACTCACTGGCAAGGGTATCAATGTTTTCGATGGTATCAATCAGCGAGGCCAGTTTTTTCACTTCCAAGCCCTGACGGGAGAAATAGTTATCTGGCAACGCACCGGTCAACGCGCTATTGCTCTTTTCAATGGTAGAGAGCGCGGTATCAATAATTACCGCAATATCATCTTGCTTGGCACGCGCTTTGACATATGACCAACGCGCCACTTCCGGTAGGAAAAACACGTTATCCTGCTGGTAGAACACATCCATATCAATAAAGGCTTCTTGCCCATTGGCAATCAGTTGCTTGCGCTTGGCCTCAAATTTTTCGCTGATGAATTTAAGAAATACCAGACTAAGCACCACGTGCTTATATTCAGAGGATTCAACGCTGCCACGCAGCTGATTGGCGGTATCCCACAGGGTCTCTTCAAAGCCTTTTTTGTTGGCGTTCTTCTTTGCTGGAGCTTTAGCCATGAATGTGTGCCTAAATAGATGTGTTGGCTCGCGTAGGGTAGAGAGCAGATTATCGTGGTGCGAACCCAATAAAACAGACTGTAATTGTGCCACAAGGCAGAGATTCAGACTATGCGGTAAGCATAGTTGTGTGTGAAAGGTCGAAAGTTGTGCCGTGTTTGGCGGAATATCAGGCAGAGCACGGTTTTTTTATTTACCCGAATAGCGGAAGATCACCACCAGCAAGGTAAGTCATGATCGCCGAATTAACCTACCTGTGTTTTTACCTTTCGCTGACTTAGAGCTTACTGCTTTAGGTTTTGATGAAAGCTATCGTACTGTTGAAGATGATCACTGATTAAAAGCGATCATCTTCATAGTTGATTAAACAGAGAATATGCACTTAGTTTGGTCGTATTTACCCTGTACACATTTTCAGCTCTACATCATGTTTTTTGCAGCAGAGCCGAACTTGCAACTGACGTTAATTCTCTGATGTAAAGTATGAAAACAACTGTTATGCCCCTTCAAAGTGATATTTCATATCTGTATCACCGGTCATTTTAGTGAACACTTGATTAGTC
>NZ_JBOFRH010000184.1:0-1588 GCF_051650925.1 Plesiomonas sp. | reverse complement strand
GGCATTGCCAAACGGGGTGCTGCCAGTTTAGTGGTTTCAGGCGGGCGCACGCCAACGGGGTTGTTCCGTGCGTTAACGCAGGTTGATATTGACTGGTCTTGTGTGTTTATCACGCTGGCCGATGAGCGCTGGGTAGATGAGCATGATGAGGCCAGTAATGAGAAACTGGTTAAAGCGCATCTGTTGCAGGGTTATGCGGCGGCAGCGACGTTTTGTGGGTTAAAAAATAGCTGTGCTACGCCGTTTGAAGGTGCAGATCTGGCTGCCGAGCGTTTAGCTGGTTTTCCGCGCCCGTTTGATGCGGTGATTTTAGGAATGGGTGATGACGGGCATACTGCGTCACTGTTTCCTGGTGCTGATAATCTGGCGGCAGCGCTGGATATGGATTCAGGCAAAGTCTGTATGGGGATGACGCCGTTAACTGCGCCATTAGACCGTATTACGCTGACACTGCCTGCGTTGCTTAATAGCCGTCAGATTTATGTGCATGTGGTCGGAGAGGGCAAGCGCAGTGTGTATGATGCGGCTATGCAGGGTTCTGATGTGAATACGATGCCGGTACGGGCAATATTGGCGCAAACGCAGACTCCGGTTTCGGTATTCTGGACTGCATAAATGCAGGTGCGCCTGTCTATCAGGCTGGTTTGTTGTGTAGGTGTTGATATGAAAAAAACAGCAACTTTGTACGCAGGCCAGTGCTTATTCCAACGCGTTTAAGAGTGTTATTGAGGGATAAGAGTATGGATAACAAGAAAATCTCGATTATCGGTTTGGGCTGGTTAGGCATGCCACTGGCTATGCATCTACAGTCAGCCGGTTATGCGGTAGTGGGCAGTAAAACAACGGCAGACGGGGTGGCAGCGGCACAGCTAAGTGGTATCGAAAGCTACTTACTCAACCTCAATCCGCAGATTGAGTGTGATGATACTGATCTCGATACGCTGCTGAACGTTGATACTATGGTGGTGAATATTCCGCCTGGCCGTAAAAATTACCGCGCACAGTTTTATCTTGAGGCCATACAAAACTGGGTTGACAGCGCACTGGCTAATCAGGTTAAGCATCTGATTTTTATCAGTTCGACCTCGGTGTACGGTAAAGCATCGGGCGAGGTGGATGAGTCATCGGGTTGTTATCCGGAAACTGGCTCTGCACGTGAACTGTATGAGCTGGAACTCTGGTTGCATGGCTTGCCCAATATACGGATAGATGTGCTGCGCTGTGCAGGGTTGGTGGGCCCCGATCGGCATCCGGGGCGTTTTTTAGCCGGAAAGCAAAATCTGCCAGAAGGCGCGCAGGGTGTGAATTTGGTGCATCTTGATGACTGCATTACGGCCATTTCACGGCTGATTGAGTGCCGTTTACCAGAAGGGCAAACCTATAATTTGTGCGCACCAGAGCATCCGGTCCGCTCGGCATTTTATCCGCAGATAGCTAAAAATTTGGGGCTTGATGCGCCCACTTTTTTGCCGGATCTGGCTGGCCGTTCGCGGATTATCAATGGTAATAAAATCTGCCGTGAGCAAGGGTTTACCTATCACTACCCAGACCCGTTCACTATGCTATTTTAAAGCATGCTGTTTTAAAT
>NZ_JBOFRH010000183.1:0-1150 GCF_051650925.1 Plesiomonas sp. | reverse complement strand
TGCCCAGCATCAGTACGGCAGTGATCACCAGTTCGACGGCGAAAGCCTGCATGTTGCTCAACAGGGCATGGGGGTAGGTTGAGAAGATCCCGGCAGTGGCGAGGCTCTCGACGCTACCACGCACCACGTTGTTGGTCACCTCCCACTGAGCGAACAGCGCGCTGTAAAGGAAGTAGATCAGAGCCGCAGAGCAAAAAGCCCCGGCGATTTGGGCGATGATATAGGGGGCGACTTTACGTTTGTCAAAACCGGCGAAGGTCATCAGGGCTAACGTAACGGCAGGGTTCAGGTGTGCACCTGAAATGCCGCCGGTCACATAGATGGCGATAGCGACGCCAAGGCCCCAGGTAATCGAGATCTCCCACTGGCCGAAATTGGCGCCGGTCAGCACCAGTGCGGCGACGCAACCGACACCGAAGAAGATTAGCAAGCCGGTTCCGATAAACTCGGCGAGGCATTCACCAAGCAGGGTACTGGGTCTTTGTATGCTCATAGGTTATTCCTTATATCCACCAGTAGAGGTTTGATGTTCTGTTTTTCTTTATTGTGGTTATCTGTTGTATCCGAAACGTTTCCTTGTTGTTTCTATGTTTAGCGTAAACATAATGCTCGTTTTCGCTCGTCATCGGATGGGGGTGAAAATAGCGCTTTCAATAAATTTCACCATACCCCTGCCATGGGAAATGTGGTCAAGATCCCATTCACTGCTATAAAAATGTGATGTTAAGCAACGTGAAAAAAGAGGTTTACCTCTAAGGTGGTACTTCTGTAACCCTTGTCACACAAGGGATGCGTAGAAGGAGGCGGATCTCGTTTGGTGCCTTTATTTAGCAACAAAACTGCAATGTTTGAGCATCCATCACAGATTGCGTGGGCGAATATGAGCACAATTGGCTCGATCGCGAACCAATAATTGGCGCGTTTCGCTCACATGGTCAGGGCACCCTCAACTGCCTATTACAACAATAAGGAAGCAGAACATGCTTAATCTCTTCAGGCCTGCGGCACATATTGACAGGATCCCGGCTGAGAAAGTCGACCCGTTTTACAAGCGCATGCGTTGGCAGGTGTTTTTCGGGATATTTTTCGGTTACGCGGGCTACTATCTGGTGCGCAAAAACTTCAGTCTGGCGATGCCCTATCTTATCGA
>NZ_JBOFRH010000182.1:0-5237 GCF_051650925.1 Plesiomonas sp. | reverse complement strand
AAAATGTGCGGATACAAGATGTAACCCTGTGTGACCTATTAACGGGAATGATATTAACTATCATTATCAAATGCAAGCCGGTGCCGGTAGAAACGTGCACTGAGTGCAAATGTTCACTCCATGCAATGGGGTACAGACTTGATATGCGCTTATCCGCTATAAAGAGATAGAGATATAAAGGAATAAAACAACAGACCAGGTGCAGGTAAAGCGCACCCCGCGTGACTCTGTGATAATATTCACAACAATATCAGGCATGATGCAGAAGCTTATTGCCCCCGTGTGGTGATAGCAGCACGTCATGCAGCATTTTCTGACTCCGTATTGAAATTGAATAAGAATCACAACAATGAACGGTAACCCGATTGTGAAAGCCCCTTTGTTGCCGCGCATGGCCGAGCTGAACGGTATCATGCTGCGTGATCGCCGCCGCTTGCAGCGCCGGATTGAAGGTGCAAAGAAGATTAAAAATCCGCAAACGCTGCAAAAAGTGGTTGATGAGATAACCACTGAGCTTACGGATGCCAAACGTAAGATAGAGGCCCGTCGCGCCTCAATTCCTGCCATTGAATATCCGCTGGAGCTGCCGGTTAGCCAAAAAAGAGATGACATTTTAAATGCCATCAGAGATCACCAAGTGGTGATTGTGGCCGGAGAAACCGGATCGGGTAAAACCACACAATTGCCGAAGATCTGTCTAGAGCTTGGCCGTGGTATTCAGGGGGGTAATCGGGCATACCCAGCCACGCCGCTTGGCTGCGCGTTCAGTAGCAAACCGTATCGCCGATGAGTTGAAAACTCAGATGGGATCAACTGTCGGTTATAAAGTACGTTTTAATGATCAGGTGAGTGATAACACGCTCGTTAAGCTGATGACCGACGGTATTTTACTGGCGGAAATTCAAAATGATCGGTATTTAACCCAATACGACACCATCATTATTGATGAGGCGCACGAGCGCAGTCTGAATATCGATTTTATTCTGGGTTATTTGCGAGAGCTGTTGCCAAAGCGCCCTGATCTGAAAGTGATTATTACCTCTGCAACTATTGATCCTGAGCGCTTTTCTAAGCACTTTAACAATGCGCCGATCATTGAAGTGTCTGGCCGCACTTATCCGGTAGAGGTACGTTATCATTGCGCGGCCGACGCGGGGGAGGATAACGATCAGCTACAAGCTATCTTTGATGCAGTAGATGAGCTGTATCTGGAAAATCGTGGTGATATTCTGATCTTCATGAACGGTGAACGTGAAATACGTGATACCGCTGATGCTTTGGAAAAGCGCCAGTTGCCGCATACTGAAATTTTACCGCTGTATGCACGTCTCTCATCATCAGAACAAAATCGGGTGTTTCAACCCTCTGTGGGTCGCCGCATTGTATTGGCAACCAACGTAGCAGAAACATCACTGACTGTTCCGGGGATCAAATATGTCATTGATCCGGGAACTGCGCGTATTTCACGTTACAGTTATCGCACCAAAGTTCAGCGTTTACCTATAGAGCCAATTTCACAGGCATCGGCCAATCAACGTAAAGGGCGTTGCGGCCGTGTTTCTGACGGTATCTGTATTCGTTTGTACTCTGAAGATGATTTCTTATCGCGCCCTGAGTTTACTGATCCTGAGATTTTGCGTACCAACTTAGCGTCGGTCATCTTGCAAATGACCTCATTAGGGTTAGGGGATATCAGTGCATTCCCATTTGTGGAAGCGCCAGATAAACGTAATATCCAAGATGGCGTTCGCTTGCTTGAAGAGCTGGGTGCGCTAGATCCCGAACAAAAAGAGGCGAAAAAGCGTTTAACCCCACTGGGGCGCAAGTTATCACAACTTCCGGTCGATCCGCGTTTGGCACGTATGGTGTTAGATGCGCCTAAATATGGTTGCCTGCGTGAGGTTATGATCATTGTTGCCGCGTTGTCTATTCAAGACCCGCGTGAACGTCCGCAAGAAAAACAACAAGCATCAGATGAAAAGCATCGCCGTTTTCATGATAAAGACTCTGACTTCTTGGCATTTGTGAACCTGTGGGATTATCTGCGCGATCAGCAAAAAGCACTTTCGAGCAACGTGTTTCGCAGACAGTGTAAATCTGATTTCCTTAACTATTTACGTATTCGTGAATGGCAGGATATTTATACGCAATTACGTCAAGTTGTGCGTGAACAAGGCCTTTCTATCAATGAAGAACCTGCAGATTTTCGTTCCGTTCATTTAGCACTCCTCACCGGTATGCTTTCCCATATTGGTATGAAAGATGCCGAGAAAAATGAATTTCAGGGTGCGCGTAATGCTCGGTTTGCTATTTTTCCAGGTTCTGCTCTGTTTAAGAAATCCCCTAAATGGGCAATGGTTGCTGAGCTTGTTGAAACATCGCGTTTATGGGGGCGAATTGCCGCCCGTATTGAACCTGAATGGATAGAGCCGCTTGCTCAACATTTGGTAAAACGTAGCTACAGTGAACCGCATTGGGAAAAAGCGCAAAATGCGGTTATGGCCAGTGAGCGTGTCACGCTTTATGGCATTCCTATTGTTGTTGCGCGTAAAGTCAATTATGGCGAGATTGATCCGTTGTTATCTCGTGAGCTATTTATCCGTTCTGGGCTGGTGGAAGGGGAATGGAATACGCGACATAAGTTTTTCCGTGAAAACCGTTTATTATTGGCGGAAGTGGAAGAGCTAGAACATAAATCACGTCGACGTGATATTTTGGTTGATGATGAAACCCTGTTTGCGTTTTATGATCAGCGCTTGCCGCATGATATCGTTTCAGGCCGTCACTTTGATAGCTGGTGGAAGCAAACTGAAAAAGCACAACCTGATTTACTCAGCTTTGAAAAATCGATGCTGATTAAAGAGGGCGCCGCAAAAATTAGTGATTTGGATTATCCGAACTTTTGGTATCAGGGTAATTTGAAATTAAAGCTCTCCTATCAGTTTGAGCCGGGTCAAGAAGCGGATGGTGTGACGGTACATATTCCATTACCGGTATTAAATCAGGTTGAGGCAATCGGTTTTGATTGGCAAATTCCTGGTTTACGTGAAGAGCTGATCATTGCGTTGATTAAATCACTACCCAAGCCAGTACGCCGTAATTTTGTTCCTGCCCCTAATTATGCTCAGGCATTTTTAGGTCGGGCAGAGGCGCTTGACGGTAATTTACTTGATGCGCTCGAACGTGAATTCCGCCGAATGACTGGTGTGACAGTGTCACGTGAAGATTGGGGTTCAACACCTATCCCTGATCATCTCAACATGACATTTAGGGTTGTAAATGATAAAAACCAGAAATTAGCTGAGAGCACTGATCTAGATACATTAAAACTGAATCTGAAAGAAAAGGTGCAGGAAACGCTTTCCGCCGTTGCTGATGATGGTATTGAGCAGTCAGGTTTACATCTCTGGAGTTTTGGTTCATTGCCACAATGTTATGAACAAAAGCGGGGCGGTTATTCAGTTAAAGCTTTCCCTGCGCTGGTGGATGATAAAGACTCTGTCAGTATTAAACTGTTTGAAACCGAGCATGAACAACAAAAAGCGATGTTAAAAGGTACGCGCCGTTTATTATTACTGAATGTTCCATCACCGATTAAATACTTACATGAGCGCTTACCTAACAAAGCCAAGCTGGGGCTTTATTTTAACCCGTTTGGCAAGGTTCTTGATTTAATTGATGACTGTATTGATGCCGGTATTGATAAATTAACTGCAGAGTTTGGCGGCCCAGCATGGGAAGATAACAATTTTGAATTGTTGCGTGATCATGTTCGAGCTCATTTAAATGATGCGGTTGTAGATATTGCTCAACAGGTTGAACGTATATTAACAACATCACATGAAATTAATAAGCGTTTAAAAGGAAAGATTGATTTTACCATGGCATTTGCTCTGTCTGATGTCAAAGCTCAAATGGGTAATTTAATTTATCGAGGCTTTGTCAGCGAGTGCGGTTGGCAGCGTTTACCTGATGTACAACGCTATTTAAACGCAATTGAGCGCCGTTTAGAGAAATTACCGACAGATCCTAATCGTGACAGAGCGCAGATGCTTAAAGTAGAGTCAGTACAGAAAGAGTATCAGCTATTACTGGGTAAAGTTCCTAAAGGGCAGCCTGTTCCAGATAAAGTACAAGATTTACGCTGGATGCTAGAAGAGCTAAGGGTTAGCTTGTTCGCTCAACAATTGGGGACACCGTATCCGGTTTCAGACAAACGGGTAAAAATAGCCATTGATGATGCGTTAAATTAATGGTTTTTCAGATAACTAGCACAAAGAAAAGGCCCTTAAATAGGGCCTTTTTTATATTGCAGTGGGTGACAACGTTATTTTTAGTTATATTTTTCATTATCACATGTATTAAAAAAATAGAAATTCACTAAAAACGATACATCATCCCGACTGAAAAATTACTTAGTTGAGAGTTAAAAAACTCAACGTCAGAGTTTATTTTTCCGTAGGCTAAAGAGCCATAAACAGACAGTTTTGGCATGTTGAAAATATTATTTCTAAATAACATTACGTTAGCTGCAAAGTCAGTTGAGTCTGTTTTTTTATCAAAAACGGGATTAGCTTTCGTGTAATCTGTTTTACCTAAATAAATATTACTGACTAAATTGTATGGCATTGCTCGCCAGAAATAACTGACCAGCATACCATATTGCTGATTACTGACAGCATCACCTTCTAGCTGGTTATCAACATACCGAAGTTCCGGTACTAAATATTGGCTTTGATTAATGGCATAAAAGTAAGATACACGTGATGTATGGCTATAACCATTACGATCAAGCATTCGCATCTGTGCGGATGTTAATTCATTATTTTGATATAAGTATTGCCCGCTAATTTCATTATCTATAGATAAATTACGATAGGTATAATCAGCTGAGAAATTGCTGCCTAAAATATTTTGCCACCCAATCAACGCGCCTTTGGTATCACGTTTTGTATCTGAGCGTGCAACACCAAACGCATAGGGGTCTTGCCACACGTTATTAGCTAATCCAGAAAATACATAGGCTGCGGAAAGAATACCATTCTGGCCGATTTGTTGACGAACCCCCAGTTGCTGTGAGAAATCGAGCCGAACAGAGTCTTGAATCAGATTCCCTAAATAGAATTGTGTTCTTGATTCACCCAATGTATAGCGTAAATCTAAGTTAAAAGAAGGGGATAGCTTATTCTTTGACTCTGCTGATGCATCTTTATTTTCTACATAACGGTTCGCATCAT
>NZ_JBOFRH010000181.1:0-1215 GCF_051650925.1 Plesiomonas sp. | reverse complement strand
AAGATCCCGTCACACTGGGGGCTGGAAAGAAGCATATCCAGTGCTTTTAGGTAGCGCTCTGGGGTGGCATCATCACGTAAATTTAGCGGATTTCCGGCTGGCAACTGCAGTGCCGCTTCCAGCGCTTGCTGTTCGGTTTTTGTTAATTGTGCCAGTTTACCGCCTCTGCTAAGCAGCTCATCTACCGCCATGGCTGCAGGGGCTGCGCCATTGCTGAGAATAAACAGCCGTTCCCCTTTCACTGTCAGGGTATGGTGCAGAGTTTCTACTGCGGCAAACAGTTCGTGGGTATCTTGTACACGCAGCAGACCTGCACGAGCAAATGCGGCATCATAGACACTGTCTAATCCTGATGAGCCAAGCAATTGGCGGGATTGAGGTGTACGGCCACTTTTTACCACTAAAATGGGTTTATTGCGTGATGCAGCACGTGCCGCCGATAAGAAGCGTCTGGCATCTTGCAGCTCTTCAAGATACAGCAAGATGGCGGAGGTTTTGCTATCGCGAGCGAGATAGTCGAGCAGATCATCAAGATCGACATCAAGGCTATCGCCAAGGGCAATAAAATAGGAAAAGCCGATATCTTGTGGGCGTGCCCAGTCGAGGATTGTGGTGGCGACTGCCGTTGATTGCGAGATAAACGCCAATTTTCCTGTGCGGGCAGGAATCGGAGAGAAACTGGCATTTAGCCCTTGCCACGGGGCAAGAATACCTAAGCTGTTTGGCCCAAGCAGGCGCATGTTATAGCGCAACGCTTGTTGCCGTAATGCTGAATAATCGCGGCTATCCCCCGACAGTAGCAGTACTGCTTTACAGCCCTTTTCACCTAACTGTTCGAGTAAACTGAGGTTGTGCCGTGCGTGGGTGCAAATAACCGCCAGATCGGGGATCAACGGTAAATCGGCAATACAGGCATACGCCAATACCCCGCTGACCGCCTGATAGCGGGGTGTTACCGGCAAAATTGGCCCGCTAAAACCACCTTCAAGTAAATTGCGCATCATCAGAAATCCGGCTCGGCCGGCACGGGTTGATGCGCCAATAACAGCAATAGATTGCGGGCGCAACAGCGCATGTAAACCTTGTTGACTCATGTTGACCCTCATCCGTAAGGCTATACATTTTGAGATTAGGTTATCTTGGTGGCTTTGTGTGCAAAAAGCATCAGCGTTCTGTTGTCGCTGTGATCGAATCGATCCGGCGATTAAATTTTCC
>NZ_JBOFRH010000180.1:0-2058 GCF_051650925.1 Plesiomonas sp. | reverse complement strand
CTACCGGTTAACAGCACCACCGCCAGCAGTGCGCCCATTCGCAAATGGCTCAGGTTAATTCCCAGCCCCTGTGCAGTTTCTTCTCCTAGAGCCAGCGTATTGAGGCTGCGGCTCATTCCCAGCGCAATCAATAGCCCCGACAGCGCAAAGGGCAGCAGCGGTAGTGCGTGGTAGAGTTTTCGGCCCTCAATGTTACCGGTCAGCCACAGCATGATTTCACTTTGCGCCGCTTCATTAAGCACCAGTAGGCCGGAAGACCATGAAGAGAGCAACGCGCCAAGTGCAATACCTGCCAATGTCAGACCTAGCGGGCCGGAAGCGGTGCGACTAACGGCGGCCAACAGGAAAATCAGCGCAGCGCTACACAAGCTACCAGCAAAGGCAAACCACATCATTTGCTGCGGTTCGCTTATCCCAAACAGGGTATAGGCTACAACAATGAAGAAACCTGCTCCCGAGGTAATACCTAGCACGCCGGGTGAAGCCAGCCCATTACGGGTGATCCCCTGTGTCAGTACTCCGGCTACGCCAAGACAGGCACCGACCAGCGCGGCAATCACTGCTCTTGGTAAGCGTAAATCGCGGATTACACTTAACGCGTTCACTGTGTCGGTATCGGTTATTGCCATTCCCTGTGCATTGTTTGTGATAGCTTGATAGACCAGCGTACTGTTTAGGCCGGTATAACCAAAACGTAGGCTGGCCAAAAGCAGGGCACCCAGCAGTAGCGAAAGTAGCAAGAGCACTGCAATATTAGGGATATTCGCGCGGTGCATACGCAAGGTCTGAGGAGTAGGGGAAGACAATGCGGGCATATCCTTTAACCTTGTTGTTCTTGTACTGTGCTTGTTGGTAACGTATTTGCCGGTAATAGAGCGTTACGCAGGTCATTTAGCACATAATCGGCCGCCATGATCCCGTAAGATTTATTCCAGGTTTCATGGTTTACTTTATGTACCGCCCCGTTTTTGACGACCGGAAGCTGTTGCCACAATGGTTCTGCAGTCCAGCTACTCTCTGCTGCACTGGCTTTACCGTTACCGGTTTCCATTACAAAGTAGAACAGTTGGTCGGCATTGATTTCCGGAATACGCTCACGGGTTAAGCCTTCAGCAAACCCGTCTTTATCGTGCAGCGGTGGGCGGGCTAGCCCGACACGGCGGATAATGTCAGTAGCAAAAGAGTCATTATAGTAATAACGCGCGCCGGCACTTTGAAAACGCACCACGGCAACTTGCTGTTGGAGTTTTCCCGCAGCTTGCAGATCGTCTGTTAACTGTTTTGCTTTGGCATCCCACACAGCAAGGCGAGCGGCGGCAGCCTCTTGTTGGTTAGCTCCGTTAGCATAGGTCAGCAGATTATCGCGCCATGCGCCCATAAAGGTTTCGCTGAATACGGTGGGTGCAATGGCAGAGAGGTGATCATAAATATTCTCCTGCCGCTGTTTGATCCCGAGGATTAAATCTGGTTTTAGCGCCGCAATCGCTTCGAGATTAACCTGCTCTTCTTCCCCTAAATCGGCTGTGCCCGCATCGTGTAGGGTTTTGCCAAAATGTGAATACCAAACGCCGTTATCTTGACCACTGACCGTCATTGAACGCACTGCACCAACCGGAGTAATGCCCATCGCCAACATCGCTTCGGTTGCTTCATTGGTCAGTGTCACTACGCGGACAGGGTGCGTACTCACCTCTGTTGTGCCCATTGCGTGTTTCACACTGCGCGTAGCTGGCGTTGCCGAGCTTTGCTGGGCGGCACTTGATGCGTCAACCGCGTCTGTTGTGGATGAGGCGTTATCACAACCTGTAAGGGTGAAAACAGAGAGTGCGGTGGCAAGCAGAAGAGTATTACGCATAGACTATCCCGATAAAATGTACGGATACAAGATGTAACCCTGTGTGACCTATTAACGTGAATGATATTAACTATCATTATCAAATGCAAGCCAGTGCCGGTAGAAACGTGCTCTGAGTGCAAATGTTCACTCTATGCAATGGGGTACAGACTTGATATGCGCTTATCCGCTATAAAGAGATAGAGATATAAAGGAATAAAACG
>NZ_JBOFRH010000179.1:0-23951 GCF_051650925.1 Plesiomonas sp. | reverse complement strand
ACCCCAAATGCTAATGCAGCTGCAGTTAACTCACCTAACCAACTTAATCCAAAGTGGGCAAATAAAGCATCATACGCAACCAGCAAACTTTGCACTAAGTTAATTTGTGATTTTGGTATTAATGTAGCAATACACAATGTGCCAAAAATAAAAATCAATACGGTTAGTGCTGCTGCGGTTATAATAGCAATCGGATAATTTTTAGATGGGTTTTCTACTTCAACAACGTGTACCGCATTAATTTCCATTCCGCCAAAAAACAGGAAAATACTTGCTGCCAGCACTAGATTATTAAAGTTAGACAAATCTGGGAAAAAGTCAGCCCCTGATGCCGTAAAATGAATGGGGTTACCTGTGCAGACATAAATCAGCGTGAGCACCATCAAAATACAGGCAGGAATAATAGTACCAATAAGCCCCCCGAGAGTTGCCACTTTTGCAGAAGATTTAATACCGCGCAGTGTTACTGCCGTTGCCAGCCAATATACGGCTAACACAATCCCCACAGTATACAACCGATTTCCTGCCAAGGCCGCATCAGCACTCTGATGAGGCCCAATGAAAGCCAGTGAAACTGCGGCAAAAATAAGCACAGTAGGAAACCAAATAGTGGTTGCCACCCATTGCAAATAAATAGCAACAAACCCCCAGCGGTGACCAAATGCCTGACCTATCCACCGGAAAACACCCCCTTTCTGTGGCCACCCAGTAGCCAACTCTGCCGCCACTAATGCCACAGGGATTAAGAAAAAAAGTGCTGCAAAGATATAATAAAATGCAGAAGTAATACCATACTCTGCTTCAGCAGGAAGCCCCCGTAAACTGACGACTGTGGTAATATTCATAATTGCCAAGGTCGCGACACTTATTTTAGCTACGGTTGCTTTAGCCACTGTACTTGCACTTGCGGATTTTTTTGTACTGACACTGCCAGACATAACTCATCCTTATCTTGTTTAACAAGATATTAAAATCAACTTATCATTATAAAAAAGCCATAAAGCGAAGTAATAAAAAAGTGGCAACTACATCACCAAGACAATGAGGACTCAACTTGATAACACAGCCACCACTTAAATCAATTAAATACGATATTTAGCGATTATTTTTCACTAATAACTTCATCACGAGCAGCAATGACACAGTCAACCACATGTTGCATTACTTCTGGTGTAATATATACATTCATTGGAAATGCTTTTAATGCGAAGATATATGCATCTTTATCTTTACCATCGCGATTATACTCAGCAGTTCTAAAACCAGTACTAAAGCTCAAATACGGTGTATACTGTCCATTAATTTTTTTACCACCACGATACCACGCATAGAGTTTATTACCCACATCAAGCGTTAGTTTGTTATTTGCTATCAATTGATCTTTATAGTTAACATCTGACAATTCGCGCTGATATTGCTCATGTGCTAATACATCTTTAGAATAAACACGGAACAAGGTAACCAAACCAAAATCATCCGCATTGGTACAAACTGTATTGGCGTTTTCGTGTAAAATCTCACGGAAATAGAACTGATTTTCTAAGATCCCACCAAGAATAGCGTGAAAGCCTTCATAGCCGAAGAATTTTAATGTTGCCCACCCAGCCAGTGCACCGGTAGCAGCACGTGAAACTTCTAATGTGTAATCCAGTGGATTATACGGTGAACGAGGTTGTAAATATGCAGAACCCGGACGTTTTAATAATGTTTCAAATTCATCACTGTTTTGTTAGACAAAACAACTGCTCGCATAAGGAGACCAACCCGCTTTATGGAAATCGATACCCACCGCATCGGCATATTTCATGCCTTCGAGTGATTTATAATTACGTTTAATATAAGGAAGAATTTCATCGCTAAACTGAAGCGGATTTTTATCAAAATCATACTTTTTGAACGTCAGCCATGACCAGCACACTACCGCATCACAATACAGTAGAGCTTTACCATAAGGTTGAGCATTTGGATATTGATCCAACAGTTTTCTGACTTTCTCGACCGGATCGAATGCATTTGCGTCGGTAGTCCCCATGGTACACACGACAGATGCCACAGGTATTTTTTTCTCATTCAGGTCTTTAAGGATCTCTTCTAGATGCACCACATCCATGGCATTCGTTAAAGGATCAGTACGGACTTTAATAATATTATCCATACCCAAGCCCATCCAGTCAGTACTGTTGAGCATAGTGTAATGAGCCTGTTGAGAACAAATAACTTTAGCATCTGTACGTACACCTGAGTTACGTGAATCAGGCAATACTCGTGTTAACGCATATTTGACATGATAAGTCCAACAACCTGAACCACCATACGTATAAATACAACCGGTATTGAGCGGATTCCAGCCAATTAAGTTACCGAGCATTCCCGCACTCTCTAATTCAGCACGATGTACATTCCATGAATATTCACCCTCTAAAATATTAGGTGAGAATATCTCTGATAATACAGCCGCAATGATAGAGGCAGAGTTAGCTTGTGGAATCACATTACACATGGTTAATGGATGACCCCAGTTTGGTAGCCCTTCAAATAACTGTGTCGTTTCATTAATCACTTTTTCTGTTGTACTCATTTTATCCGCCATTGACACATCTTTGACTTTTGCAAAGTCAATAGTTAATGCCGGATTATCACCCAAATAAGCAGGTCCATTTTTTTGCGGGCGCAGTTGATTTAATTTTTTAACAGCATGCCCGATAGCAGTTGCAAGCCCGTCTTGCTCATCACCAAAAGGTGATGGAAATGCAGCCAGCATATCTTGACGATATTTTGCCCATGCTTTTGCATCATTGTGAATATGACCTTTATCATCCCAGTTCGCTTCATAAGATTTCATTTTCAATATCCTTCTGTATCACGGAAAAGATTAACAAGGCAGATATAGTGACTTATTAAACGCTGAAGCAGGCTTTGATTGCATATGCATTCACGTAACCCGATGAATTTAATGTACGGCGAGAGAATTTACAGATCAATGAGGCAGACGTACTTTGACATACACCGTAACCGGATACCGGAAAGGCAATTTTTTTTACATAGATAGTATTAGCTCTGTGTATATCGCCATACTCTGTGCCAGAATTTATATCCAGCAATATCATCTTTATATTCAAAACACGTTAATAACACGGCCTATCTTCTTAGCAACAAACAACGTCACTATTCCTATACGACTCAATACAAAAGAAATGGAAATAGTTCTGCATTAACAACGTGATATTCAGAATGTGAACACTGATCACGTCTTGCCATGCTGATTAAGATTCAAAATAAAAACACTGCTACCCTGAGAAAAAATCAAACAGGAAAATCGATTATGCCGATGCGCCGTGTATTAGAGATCAGTTGCTACAGTGTCAGTTGTGCGTTACGGGCAGAAAAAGCCGGAGCCGACAGAGTTGAGCTGTGTGCTGGCCGCTTAGAAGGAGGTACTACCCCTGCATACGGTTCACTGATTAGTGCTCGAGATCAGCTAACTATTCCTGTATTCCCGATCTTACGCCCGCGAGGTGGTGACTTTTGTTATAGTCAGCAAGAGTTTGAAGAGATGAAGTCCGACTTATCGCTGATGCGCGAACTCGGCTATCCGGGAGTGGTACTGGGTATGCTAAATGAAAATGGTGGATTAGACAGTGCGCGGATGCAAACCCTGCTTGGTTTAGCTGGCACAATGGAAATTACCTTTCACCGCGCATTTGATATGTGCGCAGATCCGATGCTGATGTTACAACAACTCACAGATTTGGGTGTTAGCCGTATTCTTACCTCAGGCCAGCGTGATACCGCTGAACTTGGTTTACCGTTGCTGCAAACTCTGTGGGCTAAAACTGCCAATACACACGGGCCTATTATTCTGCCCGGTTCAGGAATCAGACTCGGTAATATGCAGACCTTTATTCAAGCCGGTGCGCACGAAATTCACTCCTCGGCATCTCACTCTGTACCTTCACCCATGCGCTACCACCAGCCCGGAGTAAACATGAGCCGTGATAGCGGAGCCGATGAATTTGCACGTGTTGAAGTTGACCCAGATGCCGTCAGCCAGATGAAAGCCCGTTTATCAGCGATAATGCCGTAACGGGTACATTCTCCGTATAGATATTGTTATATTGCTACAATCCAGACTGTATCACACTGCCTACATATTGCCGTTATTGTGCGCTAACTTGTAGCAAGATACGGTCTGGCTATCATTGTTATATCTAAATTATATCTAAGAGCTACCGAGTCGCATCGGCTACAACGGCCAACGGTTTTACTGATTCTGAAAAACAGCTAACATTCGTGCCCGATCAGCCTGAATCATCAAATTTGCCAATGTTTTTGCCCCAGGTCCGGTCTGCTCACCACGAGGCAACAATAACTGAGCGGTTAAACGGCGCTCACCGCCAAACTGTACCGGTAAACGGTGTAATAACCCCTGCTGAAATTCCGGCTCAGCAATATGATCAGGCAACCATGCAAATCCCATATTGGACAACAGCAAATTTTTTGCCTCATAAAAATGGCTAACACTCCAGCGTTGACCCGCTTTCAACCAGCCTATCTCCATCGTCGGCTGTAGCGCATTATCCATAATTACAATCTGCAAATGCCCAACCAAATCCTGTTCATTTAATACGGTAAATTCAGCCAGCGCATGCTCAGGGTGACAATACGGATGCAGCGAAATACTGCATAACGGCTCGCCCAAAAAACCGGAAGGAACATGTGGTGTGATAACCAGATCCCAGCCATCACGAATAGCCTCTTGTGTAGCGGTCAGAATAGTATCTTTAATAATCAGCCGGCTGCCACGACTTTGCGGATAAAACTGTGTAATTGCATCGAGCAGTGGCTGACGTGGATAGATTGACTCAATGGCAATGCGGATCTCCGCTTCCCAGCCTTGATCCAAATTTGCTGCCAGCTCTTCAACTGCCAGCGCATGCCCCGTCAACTGGCGACTGCGGTGCAAAATAACCCGACCCGCATCGGTTAAAAATGCCTTACGGCCGCGTACCTCTAATAACTGTACGCCTAGCATCTCTTGCAATTTTGACACTGCATGGTTCAGCGAAGACTGGCTTTTGTTAAGCTTTTCAGCCGCTTGAGCATAACCACCGTGATCTACCACGGCCTGAAACATCCGCCACTGTTCAAGAGTTGTTTTTGGCCGTGATAGTACTGACATCCACTTAATCCTTAAGGTTGCTAGGCCCTTGCTGTACACACTTATTACGTGCAACAATCACCGCGCGGCACGGTGCAGGATAGCCCTCCACCGTTTTACTCGGATCAATCGGATCTAAAAAATCAGCCAGCGATTCCGTAACCATCCACTCCGTTCGGCGCTGTTCGTCGAGCGATGTCATTTCAACATCCACAACCCGCACATCAATAAACCCTGACTTTTCAAGCCACTTCACCAGTGCAGCAGCCGACGGAATAAAATAGACATTACGCATCTTCGCGTAGCGCTCACCCGGCACCAGCACCGTATTCTCATCCCCCGGAACCACCAGCGTTTCTAGCACCAACTCACCTTCCGGCTGTAATTGTGCTTTTAATTGCAACAGGTGGTCTAACGGCGAACGGCGGTGATACAACACCCCCATTGAAAATACCGTATCAAACGTTTTCAGCTCAGGCAGTTGCTCAATCCCCAGAGGGATCAAATTGGCTCGCTGATCATTGCCTAATAACTTACGTACCGCTTCAAACTGGCATAAAAACAGCGGTGTTGGGTCAATCCCCACCACACATGTCGCACCTTCGCCAACCATACGCCACATATGGTAGCCACTGCCACAGCCCACATCCAATACCGTACGGCCGGCCAGTGGAGTGATGTGGGGCAGAACCCGATCCCACTTCCAGTCTGAGCGCCATTCGGTATCAAGATGAATACCGTGTAAATCATACGGCCCTTTGCGCCACGGCATTAGCCCCTGCAACAAATAGGTGATCCGCTGGCGCTCACCGTCAGAAATGCTCTCGCCATCTCCTACCGCAACGGCAGAAGTCAAATTAACCGATGAAGCCGGCATATCGGGCAAAAAATTGACCGACTTTTCCCAACGCTTAAACTGGCTGTTTTGGTTCTCTTTTTGCCAAACCGCCAACTGCGCAGGCAATGTTTCTAGCCAGTGCGCCAGTGGCGTTTTCGCAATCAGTGCATAAAAATGGTTAAACTCAATCATCGGGCTGCTCTCTTATGCATTTTCTGATTTTATCGCCAACATAGAACCAAAATTAAAGCACTGATACCACACCTCAGCATGCTCAAACCCTGCACTGGCTAAACGCTGCTTATGCATCTCTACCGTATCAGTCAACATCACATTCTCAAGCGCGCTGCGCTTTTGACTGATCTCTAACTCACTGTAGCCATTGGCACGTTTAAAATCTAAATGCATATCAAATAAGTGTTCACCAATGGCCCTATCAGCAAACGAAAACTTCTCAGAAAGCACTAATGCCCCACCGGGGCGCAAGCCGGCATAAATTTTATTCAGCAGCGCCTGCCGATCATCAGGGTGTAAAAATTGCAGCGTAAAATTCAGTACAACCATTGAGGCATTCTCAATCGCCACATCACGAATATCGCCCTCAATCACCTCTACCGGTGTCTCTGAACGAAATGTGTCAATATGGCGTTTACAGCGCTCAATCATCGCTGCAGAGTTATCAACCGCAATCACACGCACGCCTTCGACATCGATATTTCGTCGCATTGACAGCGTTGCTGCCCCTAACGAACAACCAAGATCAAAGGCCTGCGTATTTGGCTGGATAAAGCGCGCAGCCAGCATACCGATAGTTGCAATGATATTGCTGTAACCGGGAACGGAGCGCTTAATCATGTCAGGGAAAACATCCGCAACACGATCATCAAAAGAAAAATCACCTAATTGGGCGATTGGGGCAGAAAAGAGAGTATCGCGGCTAGACATAGCGAAACCTGAGTGACCTGAGTGAATAGGAAGATAATAAAAAAACAGGGTATTCTAGAGGATAGAAGCAGAACTGTCTTGTATCTTACCGCTACAGGCCGTAGCGGTAATCATATATCGCATCATTACAGATAAAAAATCTGTGACCACGGAATATAATACAGGTTACCGATGATCATTAAAATCAGCGCCGCATAGGTCGCCCCCATGCCAGCACGTCGCCAGCGGAACTCACGCTCATGCATACCAAAATAGTGCAATAAACGGCCAACAATTAGCATCAATCCGGTAAAATGCAACAACCAAGTTTCCGCGCCATTCATCTCCATC
Organism: Plesiomonas sp.; assembly: GCF_051650925.1. Taxonomy (NCBI): domain Bacteria; kingdom Pseudomonadati; phylum Pseudomonadota; class Gammaproteobacteria; order Enterobacterales; family Enterobacteriaceae; genus Plesiomonas; species Plesiomonas sp. Next base: position 16,680 of record NZ_JBOFRH010000179.1, on the reverse strand, counting down.
ACGATCAGCAGTAAGATCCCAATGGGGATATACTCAACCGCATTACCGTGAATACGAATGGCAGTTTGTAGCTGGTAAAATCCGCCATCACCAAAAGATACTTTATATTGAAAACGCAACTTCACTACATCAAGAGAAAACTTGATCAATAACAGCGCGCCGAGCACCGCATAAAGGGCGCTAACCATCGTCATCTACTCCGCAACAAACAATACTGCCAGCATGACACATTAATAAATCAAGTTGTCATCTTCACCGCGTACGTATTGTTCACATTTTTATTGGTAAATTTCTATATTTATCATGTCATCATAACTTTGTGTGATAAATACACCGCTGCTTACTATACTAAAATTCTAGCAGATGACATAACCTCGTTTGATTTTTATACGCCTATCAATACCCTATTTTAGGTAGAGGAGGCACAACTCAGCGAAAGTTCAGCGTCTAAAAACGGGTGATTTAGAATAAACATATTAATGCCCTCTGCCGGTAACGCACGGCAAAAGTGATCGCCTTGTAACCAGTTTGATGACAACATTCGGCCCATCGCAATAAACTGTTTTTGCGTATTAATTTGATCAAAAATCACTTTAATATTTAATCTGCGGGCGATTTGCAAAATACCACGGACTAAAATTTGCTGCTTACGGTTACGGGTTAAATCAGTATATAAAGCACAGTCAATTTTGATGTAATCAAGTGATATCCGCTGAAACGCCACCAATGATGCTGGATTTCGGCCAAACCCACCCAGCGCCAGTTTCACCCCCATAGTATGCAAATTAAACAGTACCGATGTCATCGTATCACTGGGGTTTTCACCGTCAATTTGCAGAGTCAAGCAATGTGAAGGCAACTGATAGCGTGCTAACAATGAACGAATCAGTGTTGGTAATTCAGGGTGCAACAAATAGTGGCTTATCGGTATGCACAAGCCCAGCTTTCGTTCAGGGAAATCAATATGCCACTGATGCAGTTGTTGGCAGCTTTTTTCGAGCATCCAGCAACTCAATGTCTGTGTCAGCGAATTACTTTCAGCCAACTGCCATAGCTCACGGGTGCTGACCTGACCAAATCGCGGATGATACCAACGCGGGTTAACTTCAATCAGCCTGACCTCGTGCCCAGTGCAATCAAGCACCGGCTGAAAATGCAGATTGAGCACCTGCTGCTCAAGATCTTGACGCAGCATTTCAGATAACGTGCGCAAGCGTTCAGCCTTGTGTGCCAATAGCGGGCGTGAAAAAGTGACGATACCTGTTCGATGCTGCTGCTGTGCATCGGCCAATGCTAACTCTGCACACTTAAGCAAGGTATCTTGCTGACGCTGCTTATTACTCACTGCCGCCCCGCAACAAAACAACACGGAAGTGCGCTGTGGTAAATCGTGACTCAGTGAATGCAGCTTGGTTTTAAGCCGCTCTGCAATAGGCTGCAAATCGGTATCTTTATTCACACTCAATAACAGGGCAAATTGATCATCACCGGTACGAAATAGCTGGCTTCCGGCGGGTTTGACATCCTGTAAACTTTGAGTCATCACCCGTAAGACATTATCCCCAACATCAAAACCAGAAACACTGTTTATCATCCGGAAAAATTCCAGATCAAACAGCATCAACCCGACACGATGTTTATCGTAATTGGTGGTCTGTAGGGCTGTAAATAGCTGATCACGCATCGGTAACCCTGTCAGGGTATCTTGATGATTTTGTTGCTCTAATCGGCGGGTTTGACGGTAGAAGAGAAAAAAGCAGAGTAAGGCAAAAAATAACGATATCAACAGCGATATCCCGAGTAGATGACTTGCCAGTACAGTGCTGTCATCTCCAGTTAGCTGATAATAGCGATACTCATGGAAAAACTGGTTGATTAAACGGTCTAAATCACTGCTATTTTGTGCAATTTTACGTTTAATAGTAGCAATATCTTGGTCTGAGATATTTCGCTGATTAAACAAAGGCTCAAGTGATTTAAAATCATTAAAGTACTGTCGAAGCAGTGTATCAGCACCCAAAACCTGATCAATAGCGACAGCCTCTTCACCTTCGAGCAACACAGGGAATCGGCTCCACATCAGCTCATAACGCAGATACATCTCATCCATATCAACCAATCCGGCCTGATACAGTTTGAGCGCCGACTCTATTTTTTGCTGCTCCATTTGCAACTGCATCAGTGCCCATGAGCTGTTTGAGTGCGTCACTTTTAGGGAACCGACCCCCATGCCAAACAGCACCAATGAAAAAACAGCGCTGATCACAAATAACCCACCGGTGATCGTTAGCCATTTATTGCACTTTTTTAGCCAGGTCATCCCAACCCTCATCATGTCAGCAGTCAATCCTTAACCGCGTTAATACTTCTGATTTGCCAAGCCATTTGAGCATAAAATGCCGAGTTGTGTAAGCTCGGATATTGATCAAGTGGCAAGATTAACCAGATAGGGCCGTTATCACGGATCCGCATCTCTTCACCATCAACATGTGTAGCAAGGATTGGATCATAAGGTGCTAATTCAGCAGATGACAGTGTAATTTGGTAACCATTTATTGAACCAATCTCTATCCGATCTGACTCAATATCACCCAACGCTAATACATCGGTCAGACTCGGCCCACTGAATGTTCTCGCTTGTGTATGCCACGGGGTTGAGGTGGTAATGTCATGCTGAGGCAGCGCATTTAGCTGCTCGATTGACAGCATCAAGGGTGCTGTACGGCCATTTGTTAATGTTAATACTGTTTTTCCGCTTTTTTCCGGTGCAGCCGGAGTCGTCACTGCAGAGTGTGCATAACTGGAAAAGCAGCCCAACAACGCTAAAAAAGTTAGCACGCACACTCCAGACATAAAACGTACCGGTCTTAAACGCGCAAATACCTGCCGATATGTTGGCTGATTTAACAAAATCATGCTTGTACCTAACTCTCTTTATCTCGATAAAAAGGCAGTATTGCCCATTGGAAAACATAAAGCAGAAATAACCAATGGGTAATTCTAGGCAAAAAAGACATAAATAGAAACAATGCGGTCAGACTCAGGCGTATAATTAAGCTTGAATAAACGGCATAACTTGCTAATTTCAGAATAACGTTAGTGCAATGTCATCCTAAAGCGTCTATAGCAAGCCTTTGATTATTGGTTTTATCATAGGGCTTATTACATCACAGTTTATTACATAATCAGCCGTCATCAGTACCTACAATACCGATACTATTAAGATCACTAACTCGAATTAACGCAAAAGGTCGTCAATTATGAACCCACGTTCAAACAATGTGTTCGCTGAACGAACAGGTACTCGTGTACAGGCCTACCTGTCACAAGTGTATGGCTGGATGACTTGCGGCCTGTTGCTTACTGCGTTTGTCGCGTGGTATGCCGCCAGTACGCCCGCTGTTATCAACTTCATTTTTTCCAGTAAAATTACCTTTTTTGGTTTAATTATCGCACAGTTAGCACTGGTGTTTGTGCTATCGGGTATGTTGCAACGGCTGAGTGGAACAATGGCAACGAGCCTGTTTATGCTCTACTCCGCCCTAACAGGATTAACCCTTTCCAGCATTTTTATCGCTTATACCGCCAGTTCCATTGCAGCAACATTTGTTGTCACTGCGGGTATGTTTGGCGCAATGAGCCTGTACGGTTACACCACAAAACGTGATTTAAGCGGCATGGGTAACATGTTGTTTATGGCATTAATTGGTGTAGTTCTTGCTTCACTGGTCAACATGTGGCTAAAAAGTGACACCTTGATGTGGGTTATTACCTATATTGGTGTGGTACTGTTTGTTGGCTTAACCGCCTACGATACCCAAAAGCTAAAAATACTGGGTGAACAGATCTCAGAAGATGACCACGAGAACTTTCGTAAGTACGCGATTGTGGGTGCATTGACTCTGTATTTAGACTTTATCAACCTGTTCCTGATGCTGTTACGCATCATGGGCAACCGTCGATAATCACACCAGAATATGTAGGCTTAGCACTCCCTTAGAGTCAGTAACCGATGCAAAGCCACAAAATTTGTACAATTACCTACATTTGCCCCGATTAATCTCGGGGCTTTAGTTTTATTGGGCTGCCGTTATCCTTTATAATGTCGCTCTTTTGTCGAAGGCCGCTCTTTGTAAAAGATCACAAGGCCGGTCAGTTTGCTCCGCAGTAATGCGCGTTCAGCAAACTCAGTATTGGTAAAAATAATCAGGCAGAGTCTCGGTGAGAAACTCGCAGGTATCGCAATATGACGCGTTATCGCAACTGTAACAGCCCCCGTGTGGTGGTTACAGACTACTCCCGACGCACTCTGTTTTACCAAAAGGATGTAAACCATGCGCACCGTATATTGCGGACAACTTAATCGCACCCACGAAGGGCAAGATGTTACCCTGTGTGGCTGGGTGCACCGTCGCCGAGACTTAGGCGGCCTGATCTTTATTGACATGCGTGATCGCGAAGGTGTTACTCAAGTCTTCTTTGATCCAGACCATCAGGCTGCATTTGCAAAAGCGTCTGAATTGCGTAACGAATTCTGCATTCAGATTAAAGGTGTTGTTCGCGCCCGCCCTGATAGCCAAATCAACCGCGATATGGCTACCGGTGAGATTGAGGTTTTTGCCCAAGAGCTGAACATTATCAACCGTTCAGAGCCACTGCCCCTCGATTTCAACCAGACCAACACGGAAGAGCAGCGCCTGAAGTTCCGTTATTTGGATCTGCGCCGTCCAGAAATGGCTGATCGCCTAAAAATGCGTGCCAAAGTGACCAGCTTTGTGCGCCGTTTTATGGATGATAACCAGTTCCTTGATATCGAAACTCCGATGCTAACCAAAGCCACCCCAGAGGGCGCGCGTGATTACCTCGTACCAAGCCGTGTACATAAAGGTAAATTCTATGCTCTGCCACAATCACCACAGTTGTTTAAACAACTGCTGATGATGTCGGGTTTTGATCGCTACTATCAAATCGTAAAATGCTTCCGCGATGAAGATTTACGTGCTGACCGCCAGCCTGAATTCACCCAAATCGATGTTGAAACCTCTTTCATGAGCGCCGAGCAAGTGCGTGAAGTGATGGAGCGTTTAGTTCGTGAGCTATGGCAAGAAGTGAAAGGCGTGGATTTTGCCCCTTTCCCTATCATGACATGGGCAGAGGCGATGCGCCGTTTTGGTTCTGATAAGCCAGATTTGCGTAACCCGCTAGAAATTGTTGATGTAGCTGATCTGCTAAAAGACGTTGAATTTAATGTCTTCTCTACCCCGGCCAATGATCCAAAAGGCCGCGTAGCCCTGATCCGTGTTCCGCAAGGTGCACAGATGAGCCGTAAAACTATCGACGAATACACCCAATTTGTTGGTATTTATGGTGCAAAAGGCATGGCGTGGATGAAGGTCAACGATCGTGCAGCAGGCCTTGACGGTGTACAGAGCCCTGTCGCCAAATTCCTGAATGCTGAGATTGTTGAAGAGATCTTATCTCGCAGTGGCGCAGAAAACGGCGATATTCTGCTGTTCGGCGCAGACCGCTGGAACGTGGTTACAGATGCGTTGGGCGCGCTACGTATCAAACTGGGCCGAGATTTCAATCTGACCGATCTGAGTGCATGGGCACCGCTGTGGGTCATTGACTTCCCAATGTTTGAAGCCGATGACGAAGGTAATCTGGCTGCGATGCACCACCCGTTCACATCACCACGTGATATGACACCGGCTGAACTGAGTGCTAATCCTACCGCTGCCATTGCGAATGCTTATGACATGGTCATTAACGGCTATGAAGTCGGTGGCGGTTCTGTGCGTATTTACAACAGCGATATGCAGCAGACCGTATTCAGCATCTTGGGTATTAATGAACACGAGCAGCGTGAGAAATTTGGCTTCCTGCTCGATGCGCTGAAATTCGGTACACCACCGCATGCAGGTCTGGCTTTTGGCCTTGACCGCTTGGTGATGCTGATTACCGGTACCGATAATATTCGTGATGTTATCGCCTTCCCGAAAACAACGGCAGCAGCCTGTTTGATGACCGAAGCACCAAGCTTTGCTAATCCGGCTTCACTGGCAGAGTTGTCTATCAACGTTGTGAAAGCATCAAAGGAATAAGCATGACCTTTAAGCGCCCGGAATCAGTATTAGTGGTGATCCACTGTCCGAATACAGAGCGGGTGCTTATGTTGCAGCGCAAAGATGATCCGCAATTTTGGCAGTCGGTTACTGGCAGCCTAGAAGGTGATGAATCGCCGCAACAAACGGCACTGCGTGAAATACAAGAAGAGGTTGCCATTGATATCCAATCAGAGCACTTAACGCTGACTGATTTGCATCATACCGTTGAATTTGAACTGTTTGAGCATGTCCGCCACCGTTATGCGCCAGATGTCACTCGCAATAAAGAGCACTGGTTTTGTTTGGCATTGCCTTCAGAACGCGCGGTTGTACTGTCTGAGCACCATGCTTACCAGTGGCTAAATGTACATGAAGCGGCAAAACTGACCAAATCATGGAGCAATCAACAGGCCATTGAACAGTGCTGTATCGCTTCAATGTAATACGCGCCTAAGCCAAGCTTGCAAACTGGGCAGTACAATACACGGTATTTGCCCAGCCTACCCAGTTATTGCGATTATAATCAATAACAAAGCGGGTAGCAGATGATAATAGCTGAGACAGCAATACACTAAGATCGGGTAGTTCGACACTGTATCAGTACTGTAAAATCGGTACTGCGAAAACCGAAATAGCCCCAAAATAAGATTAAAAAGCGGAGATTGTTATGGCAGGTCATAGTAAGTGGGCCAACATTAAGCACCGTAAAGCAGCGCAAGATGCTAAACGAGGCAAAATTTTCACTAAATTGATTCGTGAGCTGGTTGTTGCCGCTCAAATGGGTGGTGGCGATGTTGGGATTAACCCGCGTCTGCGTGCCGCTGTAGATAAAGCACTCTCTAACAACATGACCCGCGACACTGTAAACCGTGCGATTGCACGCGGTGTCGGGGGTGATGATGATAGCAACATGGAAACCATCATTTATGAAGGTTACGGCCCAGGTGGTACTGCGGTCATGGTTGAGTGTCTAAGTGATAACCGTAACCGCACGGTATCTGAAGTTCGCCACGCGTTTACCAAAACGGGCGGAAATCTGGGTACTGATGGCTCTGTATCCTACCTGTTTACCAAAAAAGGGGTGATCTCTTACCCTGCAGGTTTGGATGAAGATACCGTTATGGAAGCGGCACTGGAAGCGGGCGCTGATGATGTGGTTGTGAATGATGACAGCACCATTGATGTCTACACCGCACCGGAAGATTTCGGTTCAGTCAAAGATGCATTAGATGCTGCCGGCTTAACCGCTGAAATGGCTGAAGTTTCGCTGATCCCTTCGACTAAAGCTGAACTGGATATTGATACTGCACCAAAACTGCTGCGCCTTATCGATATGCTTGAAGATTGTGACGATGTTCAAGAGGTTTACCATAACGGTGATATCTCTGACGAAGTTGCAGAACAGCTGTAACGGATGTCCATTATTTTGGGTATTGACCCTGGTTCGCGGATCACCGGTTATGGTGTGATCCGCCAACAAGGGCGGCATCTTGAATACCTCGGTAGCGGATGTATTCGCACCCAGGTTGATGATCTTCCCAACCGCTTACGGCTGGTGTATGCCGGAGTCAGTGAAATTATTACCCAGTTTAGCCCTGATGTTTTTGCCATTGAGCAGGTGTTTATGGCTCGTAATGCAGATTCGGCACTCAAACTGGGGCAAGCACGCGGCGCGGCCATTGTTGCTGCGGTCAATAATAGTCTTCCTGTCTTTGAATATGCCGCTCGTCAGGTAAAACAGACCGTAGTGGGCACCGGTGCGGCAGATAAAGCACAAGTCCAGCATATGGTGAAAACCATGCTCAAGCTGCCCGGAAATCCGCAGGCAGATGCTGCTGATGCGCTAGCTATTGCTATGACTCACGCACAAATTTGTCAGCATGCAGCAAAAATTATGAACCCTCGATTACAGATAACCCAAGGGCGTTTTCGTTGAAAATGTCTGCAGATATTTGTACATCACCTGATGACATAAGCTGCATTGATAACCTCAGTAGCATTAGCAATACCGATAAGATCACAAGATCTTGGTATCTGTAATAATAAAAGACTGAAATGATAAAAGGCTGGATATTTATCCAGCCTTTTCGTTATGCTATGCTCAGAAATTACCGTACTGCATGCGATAATAAACATCGCGCATAAACAGATCTATGCGCAGCACAACATACAACGAGGAGATAATCTGTGATTGGTCGTTTACGTGGGCTTATCGTCGAAAAACAGCCGCCTGAAGTTCTTCTCGATGTCAGCGGTATCGGTTATGAGGTCAACATGCCGATGACCTGTTTTTATGATCTGCCCGATATTGGTGCAGAGGCTACCCTGTTTACCCATTTTGTTGTGCGCGAAGATGCGCAACTGCTATATGGTTTTAACAACAAACAAGAGCGTGCGCTGTTTCGTGAGCTGCTCAAAACTAACGGTGTCGGCCCAAAATTGGCACTGGCCATTTTGTCGGGTATGTCAGCAGCACAATTTGTTGGTGCTGTTGAGCGTGAGGATATTACCACGCTGGTTAAACTACCGGGTGTCGGGAAAAAAACCGCTGAACGCCTGATCGTCGAGATGAAAGATCGCTTTAAAGGGATGGGCAGCTTTGACTTGTTCACCCCCCCTGATGAGCTTGCCTCGGCAATTCACCACTCTCAGGCGGCTGTACAACAGGCGGATGCCGAAGAAGAAGCCGCATCTGCACTGGTTGCGCTCGGTTATAAACCGCAAGAGGCCAGCCGTATGATCAGCAAAATAGCAACCCCTGAGGCTGACTGCGAAACCCTGATCCGTAACGCATTACGCGCGGCATTGTAATTGCCAAATCAACAGCACACTTGCATTATAGCCCTCTACTGCTGATATCAGCCCTAACACGGGGCTGATAGATAATAAAAGGTTTCCGGATGATAGAAGCTGACCGTCTGATCTCCCCTGTCAGTGCCCCTCGTGAAGAGGAAGTGATTGATCGGGCTATTCGCCCCCGCCTGCTTGATGAATATATCGGACAAGAGCATGTTCGTACTCAAATGGATATTTTCATTCAAGCAGCCAGAATGCGATCAGATGCGCTGGATCATGTGCTGATCTTTGGCCCGCCAGGGCTAGGTAAAACGACGCTTGCCCATATTATCGCCAATGAAATGGGGGTCAATCTGCGCAGCACATCTGGGCCAGTGCTGGAAAAGGCCGGAGATCTGGCCGCTATGCTGACCAACCTCGAACCCCATGATGTGCTGTTTATCGATGAGATCCATCGGCTATCACCGGCTGTCGAAGAGGTGCTCTATCCTGCCATGGAAGATTATCAACTCGATATCATGATTGGTGAAGGCCCTGCGGCACGCTCTATCAAACTCGATTTGCCCCCGTTTACACTGATAGGTGCAACCACGCGTGCAGGCTCGCTAACCTCACCGCTACGCGATCGTTTTGGTATTGTGCAGCGCCTTGAGTTTTATCAAACCGAAGAGTTAACCCAGATTGTTCAACGTAGTGCCCGCTGCCTTGAATTACCCATGAACTCTCTTGCCGCATTAGAAATTGCCCGCCGTTCACGGGGCACTCCACGTATTGCCAACCGTTTATTACGCAGGGTACGTGATTTTGCCGAGGTCAAAGGCACAGGTGCTATTGAATTTGATATCGCCAATCGAGCACTCGATATGCTTGATGTAGATGTCGAAGGGTTCGATTTTATGGACAGAAAATTACTGCTGGCAGTCATTGATAAATTTATGGGTGGCCCTGTTGGGTTGGATAACCTTGCCGCAGCCATTGGTGAAGAGCGTGATACCATTGAAGATGTACTTGAGCCTTATCTGATCCAACAAGGTTTTTTACAGCGTACACCACGCGGGCGCATTGCCACTCAACGTGCATACCAGCATTTCGGCTTAACTTCCGCTCAAGAAGACTGAACAAAACACTGGCTCAAAATATCACCCGTCACATACACCACGGGTCAAATTACTGAATGCGCATAAAGCAGCCCTGCTTTATGCCATGGTGTTATTTTTATTATTACGCCATTTTAACGCTTTATCGTGTCAGAGTTCACAAATTGTACTGCAATGCCTTTTTCCCTGCCCCCAAAAAGAAAAACCCCACATTTAATGCGGGGTTCATGTAAGTTCAGCTAATCACTACTTATTGTGCAGCATAAACAAGTCGCTGAATAATTTCTTATAAGAGTTTACGAACTTGTTAAGCGTATTGGTGCGCATATCTGCTCCGAAGTGATGAGGTTCAAACTTTTTTATTAAAAAGAGGTTTTCAACATGGATTTCCCTGTTGATGGCGCAAATTATATGCAGTTGTTGGGAAAAACAGAAACGACAAAATTTAAGTCTTAATCATTAGAATTACTAATATCATGTTCGGGTTATATACGGTTCAAATCAGGTTGTTATTTATTTGTTTTAATATTGATAAATAATTTAATGCACCTACATGTTTTACCCGATAAACAAGCTATATTGAATAAATGAAGTATCTAGGTTACGACTAACATGCTGAAATAAAACAAATCGTTTACATATTTTGCTTTAATTTAGCTGGAATTGAGCTGCATCAATTTCTGAATGAGAGTATCATCTGCGCGTGTTGACCGTGATCAATTTTTACTGTTGAAGGTTGTTAAATGTAATTGACCTGACAACAAAAAATATAACTTGAATCACTAAAAAACCTATTCCGTGTAAGGGATTAGAAGCGTAATATTTAGTCACCCTGTCATTTAGGTTGCTGTTATGTGATGACTTCGTTCATAAAGTGCGCCTGCTCATTTTATGAACGCAGAAATTGAATCCTCTGTGGCTCATGTATTTTTGCTTATCTGTAACGCAAAAATACAGATAACGATCTTTCGTCAAGGATTGAAGATCAAGAGCTGGAGTCTTCCTGCAAAAAGCAAGGAGTCGTGATGTTAGACGTTGTTGAACTATCCAGATTGCAGTTCGCTCTGACTGCAATGTACCATTTTTTGTTTGTTCCGCTCACGATTGGTATGGCATTTTTGCTTGCCATTATGGAGTCGGTCTATGTAATGACCAACAAACAAATCTACAAAGATATGACCAAATTCTGGGGTAAGTTATTTGCTATTAACTTTGCTCTGGGTGTTACTACCGGTCTGACCATGGAGTTCCAATTCGGGACAAACTGGTCTTACTACTCTCACTATGTCGGTGATATCTTCGGTGCGCCGCTGGCCATTGAAGGGCTGATGGCATTCTTCCTTGAATCTACCTTTGTCGGTATGTTCTTCTTTGGTTGGGATCGCCTGTCTAAGCGCCAACATCTGATGGTGACATGGCTAACTGCAATTGGTACCAATATGTCTGCTCTGTGGATCTTGGTTGCCAACGGTTGGATGCAAAACCCAGTAGGTTCAGAGTTCAACTTTGAAACCATGCGTATGGAAATGGTCAGCTTTGCTGATCTGGTGATGAACCCTGTCGCACAGGTGAAATTTGTTCACACTGTAGCTGCTGGTTATGTCACAGGCGCAATGTTTGTACTGGGTATCAGCTCTTACTATCTGCTGAAAAAGCGTGATATGCCATTTGCGCGCCGCTCATTTGCTATTGCAGCAAGCTTTGGTATGGCATCTATCCTCTCTGTTATGGTGCTGGGTGATGAATCAGGCTATGAGCTGGGTGATGTGCAGAAAGTAAAACTCGCTGCCATTGAGTCAGAGTGGGAAACCCACGCACCGCCAGCAGCATTTACCTTGATTGGTATTCCTAATCAGGAAGAGATGCGCACCGATTACGCTATCCGCATTCCTTATGCACTGGGCCTAATTGCCACCCGTTCTATTGATACGCCTGTCATCGGTCTGAAAGATCTGATGAAAGAGCACGAAGTGCGTATCCGTAACGGTATGGTTGCTTATGACCTGCTGCAAAAGCTGCGCTCCGGTCAGGATACCCCTGAGCTGCGTGCACAGTTTGATGATGCGAAAAAAGATCTGGGCTACGGCCTGTTGCTAAAACCGTATGCACCGGATGTCTTTAACGCCACTGACGCACAAGTTCAGCAAGCGGTGAAAGACTCTATTCCGAAAGTTGCACCGCTGTTCTTTAGCTTCCGGATCATGGTAGGTGTCGGCTTCTTGATGCTGTTTATCATCGGCATGGCCTTTATCCAAACAACACGCCACAAAATTGATCAAAAACCATGGTTGCTGAAACTGGCACTGTGGGGCATTCCGTTGCCATGGATTGCTATTGAAGCGGGCTGGTTTGTTGCTGAATATGGCCGTCAACCTTGGGCTGTCGGTGAAATATTGCCGGTATCATCAGCGGTATCTTCCGTCAGTTCAGGTCAGGTGTTGTTCTCACTCCTGTTGATCTGTGGTCTGTATACCCTGTTCCTGATTGCTGAGATGTATCTGATGTTCAAATTTGCCCGTTTAGGCCCAAGCAGCCTGAAAACCGGCCGCTACCACTTTGAACAAAAAAGTGCACCCGCTGTTACTGACACTAACGCATAACTCAGGAGCCAACCATGATTGATTATGAATTGCTACGCTTTGCCTGGTGGCTGCTGATCGGTGTACTGCTGATTGGTTTTGCTATCACTGACGGCTTTGATATGGGTGTCGGTGCGCTGTTACCGATCATCGGTAAAACAGACAATGAACGTCGGGTGATGATCAACACCATTGCACCACACTGGGATGGTAACCAAGTCTGGTTAATCACCGCAGGGGGTGCACTGTTCGCCGCATGGCCTATGGTCTACGCAGCAGCCTTCTCTGGCTTCTACGTGGCGATGGTATTAGTACTTGCTGCGCTGTTCTTCCGCCCTATCGGTTTTGACTACCGTTCAAAGATTGAAGATGCCCGCTGGCGCACCATGTGGGACTGGGGCCTGTTCATCGGCGGTGCAGTACCTGCACTGGTGTTCGGTGTGGCCTTTGGTAACCTGCTGCAAGGTGTGCCGTTTGAAATTGATAACCTGCTGCGTCTGCAATATCAGGGTGGTTTCTTCGGCTTGCTGAACCCGTTTGGTCTGCTGTGTGGTGTTGTCAGCCTGATGATGCTCGTGATGCAAGGCGCGACGTGGTTGCAAATGAAAACCATGGGTGAATTGCATGTTCGTGCTCGTACTGCGGCAAAAATTACCGCACTGATCACCACCGTCTGCTTTGCACTGGCAGGTGTTTGGGTGATGAAAGGTATTCCGGGTTATATCATCACCTCGGTGATTGATCCGAACGGCCCGTCTAACCCGCTGCATAAAGAGGTGGCGGTAGAGATTGGTGCTTGGATGAAGAACTTCAACGACTTCCCTATTCTGTGGGCTATCCCTGCAGTAGGTGTATTTATGCCGTTGCTGACTATCATTGCATCACACTTTGAGCGTGCCGGTTTAGCGTTTCTGACATCATCTCTGGCAATCACCAGCATTATTCTGACTGCCGGTGTCACTATGTTCCCGTTTGTTATGCCATCAAGCATCATGGCGGCACAAAGTCTGACCATGTGGGATGCAACATCAAGCCAGAAAACGCTGGGGATCATGCTCGGTGCAGCCGTGATTTTTGTACCAATTATTCTGATATACACCATCTGGTGTTACTACAAAATGTTTGGTCGTATCGATACCAAGCATATTGAAGATAACCCTTCAGCTTATTAATCAGCCCCTTAGGAGACAAGAACAATGTGGTATTTTGCTTGGATTCTCGGTGTGCTGTTAGCCTGTTCATTCGGCATTATCAATGCCTTATGGTTAGAGCAAACTGAAAATATGGATCGCGATAACGCATAATCTGCGGATATAACGCAGCATTGCCAACGCATTCGAAGGGCCTAACAAGGCCCTTTTTTTATTCTTTACTTTCCCTTCATTTTCTCTTCTCAGTACACCTTGCATTTTCGTTATCTTAAAGACATGATTCGTCAACACCCTATCCCCCTATTTGTGTGGGATAACATCAGAGATGCCCGTTTCGGGCTGGCAAGGAGAGCCTGTCAAATGCAATCACCCGAACCTTCCATTGACAATACACACTCACTGTTTAATTTTGATACCCCCATTGATCGTAGCCACAGTGACAGCGATAAATGGAACAAATATGCCGGTGAAGATATTCTGCCGATGTGGGTAGCTGACACTGATTTTCGCTCTCCTCCTGCGGTCATTGAGGCGCTGCATAAGCGGGTGGAACATGGTGTGTTTGGTTATGGTTACGGCGCATCATCGGTACTGACCGAAGCATTTATTGCCCGTATGCAAACTCGCTATGACTGGGCTATCAAACCAGAGTGGTTGGTGTTCCTGCCGGGTCTGGTTTGTGGCCTAAATCTGGCCGTTAGAGCGTTTACTGCCCAAGGTCAGCGTAGTATTTCCCCTTCACCAATTTACCCGCCGTTTGTAAAATCATCAGCCTTTGCGGGTATCGAACAAGTTCTGGCCCCTGTCACTCTGCAACAAGGCCGCTGGGTGATGAACTTAGACAATATCGCCAATGAAATGCAGGGAAATGAAAAGTTGCTGATGTTGTGTAACCCACAAAATCCGGGCGGTACTATTTATCGCCGAGAAGAGCTGCTGGCACAGGCTGAATTTGCGCGTCAGCACAATTTACTGATCTGTAGTGATGAAATTCACTGTGATTTGCTGCTGGATAATCAGCCTCATATTCCGATTGCCGCACTCAATGCCGATGCAGAGCAACGCTCAATCACCCTGATGGCACCATCAAAAACCTTTAATATTGCCGGATTGGGCGCTTCTATCGCTATTATTCCCAATGACAAATTGCGCCAACAGTTTATTAAGGCGCGTGCTGGTATTGTGCCGGGGGTCGATATTATGGCTTACACGGCAGCAGAGGCCGCTTACCTGGCAGGTGATGCATGGCTCGAAGCGCAGCTTGACTATCTGCGGATTAATCGGGATATCACCGAAGAGAGAGTCAACGCGATGCCGTATTTAACAATGGCCCACACGGAAGCTACTTATCTGGCGTGGATTGACTGTTCTGCCCTGCCGGTACAAAATCCGCACCGTTTTTTTGAACATGCGGGAATAGGATTATCGGCCGGAGGCGATTTTGGTGATGCCGCCTTTGTACGGCTGAATTTTGGCTGTACCCGAGCGTTGCTGAATCAGGCACTTGATCGGATGGAAAGAGCCGTTTTCGCACTGAAGGCTTCGCTCGAACAACAATAACAAGCAGTTCACTGACGCGTGATAGTACAGAGATAACACCACACAAATAACAAAAGCTGTACCCGTTAGTTCGGTGTACAGCTTTTGATGTTCATCTGATGGATGATTTGCGACCGTTACATTACAGAGACAGTCATGTCATTGCTGCCACCGACCATACGCACACGTACACCCGGCTGGTAACGCGGATCAGCTTTTTGTACTACGACAACAGATGTACCGTTCTCTTTGCGGATCTCCATTTCAGCGCCATCAATCTGGTTCATGCCCTCTTCGGCCTTTTTACCTACCGCACCACCGGCTATTGCACCGGCTGCCGTAGCAATATCGCGCCCTGTACCGCCGCCGATTGTGCTACCGATCAATCCACCGACAACTGCACCGCCGATACCGCCAATTAAGCCTGAGCTTTCAGCCTGAATCTTGACCGGACGCACTGAGACAATCGTACCATACTGCACATTTTGTACGGTTTTCGCTTGCGAACCGCTGTACACATCACCCGAGTACATGCCTGTATTTGCACAGCCGGCCAAACCAATTACCATCAGCGCAACAGCACCTAAACGTGTGTTCATTGTAACCTCCGTTAGCATAACCATTATTTGCAAGCACAGAGCTTGTAAACCGCATCACCAAAGCCTGCAACACTGCCATTCAGATACCGTTACGCCTGCGGTGTTATGCAGACATCTGACATCAGCCACATACGCCCAATACTGCATACATGATGAAACTAGATTGTCACTGAAAACGGTAAAATGTAATAGAACAGCACACTGCCTTAGTGTAACAAACGTGCTATTAATCAAAAAAAACAGCGGATAATCAACCATTATCACAGATTAACAACAATAAACTAGCCATGTTATACCACGGGTAAACACACTAAAAAAAACAACCGGGCGATTATCAGATACGGAATGTTGTCAACTGCTACGCTGTGAGTATAGCTGACCCTGTCACATCACAAGGAATAATTGTCTTTGTGTTACTTTTCTTTATGTGAATCGGATCAGCATTCAGAGTGACAATATAGCGGTTATACCCGCTCTGCTGTTTATTGTGCATACCCATTATTAGCGGAGTAAGTGCTGCCATACGGGTAGCCTGCACCGATCAATGAAACTGTAGCTTGACCACCGTTACCGACCAACTGAACGCGCGCACCCGGCACAAAGCCAGGAGCCGCTTGCTGTACCACTACCACTTCCTGACCGTTGTCTTTACGGATCACCATTTCCAAGCCTTCGGTCTGATCCAGACGATTACCTACATCTGAACCCACCACGCTACCCGCCAGTGCACCAGCAGCGCTGGCAATATCACGCCCGACACCACCACCGACTTCACTGCCAATCAGACCACCAATCACCGCACCGCCAATGCC
>NZ_JBOFRH010000178.1:0-1084 GCF_051650925.1 Plesiomonas sp. | reverse complement strand
AGCCACGCCGCGTTACTGTCTATAATTTCGCCGTGCAACACTTCGTTGCCGGTACTGATCATTTCAACTCTCAACGGCGTGCTCATGCTTTGCTCGCTTCCCTTAGACTAGGCATCCTGACATGTTTCAGCCCATTTTTGTCAGAGTTCTATCTTAACCGCCTAATAAAAAACAAAAAATTCACTTTAGTTCTGTTAACTCGGCTAAATAATAGCGTATTTATCTAACTAAGCATGGCTTTATGGCTTTTCATTAGCAATAGCCAAATTTGTATTGTTTTATTTACACTGAAATTTTTTACTGTGCGAAAATTTTCCTCAAATCCTGCCTGAAAACACCATTGTGTAAACATATAATTACACTGCAAACCGGATTTGACAGCAGCGCGCTTCTTATTTAATCTGCAGAACATTAGTTTGCCATTAATCCAGACAGGCAGATTAAATTTAGCCTTAATGTTAAATAGCAGTTAAAACACATATACAAAAACATTTTGTCTGTTTTTTAACCTACCGTTCAATTGACATCCATACGGAGTTGCCAGTGAAAAGCCGGGTTTTAGGTAGCGTTCTTATTGTCGCAGGGATTACGATTGGGGCTGGCATGCTGGCCATGCCGTTAGCTTCCGCCGGGATCGGCTTTATCCCTACTCTGTTTATGATGTTCGCTCTGTGGGCATTGATGTGCTACAGCGCCTTGATGTTGGTGGAAGTGCATTTGTCAGCGCCGGACATTCCTGCGCTGAGTGTGTTAGCCGAGCGTTATCTGGGTAAGCCAGGGCGCTGGTTAATCAGTTTCAGCATGTTGTTTTTAATGTATGCCCTGACCGCAGCCTATGTAACTGGCGGTGGTGGCCAGTTGATGCACAACTTAGAGCGCTGGTTTGGCCTGCAATTAACACCGGTGCAAGGCGCGCTGCTGTTTACGCTACTGTTAGGTGGCGCGGTGTGTATCAGTACCCGTTTGGTCGACTCGTTCAACCGCATCTTGTTCAGCATTAAATTGGTGGCGCTGGCGCTGGTGCTGCTGCTGCTGATCCCGCACGTGGAAGGCCAAAACCTGACGGCGATGCCGGTACAAAATC
>NZ_JBOFRH010000177.1:0-1225 GCF_051650925.1 Plesiomonas sp. | reverse complement strand
CTCAGATGAATTGCCTGCTGACGGAAACTGAATACCGGCTCACGCACCGCCAGCAACATTCGCTCGCCAAGACTTTGCACCGCATCGCTTTGGGTCACCGGCGTCATCAGCGCAAACTCATCGCCACCAATGCGCGCCAAATAAGTTCCGCTGCCGGCGGCTTGCTGCAAGCGCAGCGCCACCTCAATTAACGCCGCATCCCCCGCCGCATGACCAAAGCAATCATTGATGCGCTTAAAATAATCCATATCGATCATAAACAGGGTGAACGGCCGAGTACTCTGGCAAAACTCCCCCAGCAAGCGATCATAAGCGCGGCGATTGAGCACCCGCGTTAAGTGATCATGCTCCAACATAAACTCTAGCTCGCGCGTGCGCTGTTGCAGCAAAAATTCATACAGACCGGTACGGTTTACCGCATAACCGACAATCAAGCTCACCAACAGGGAAACCACCAGCCCGCCCCACCACAAAATCTTCAGCAGCAGGCGATTTTCGGCGTACAGCGCCCAATGGCCGGTTACCGAAACCTTCCAGTGTCGATCACCTTGGGCAATATATTCCACGTGCTGCATGAGCGGCCCTGCCGAGTGCGGCGCAGCAACAGCAGCGGCTGAGTGATACAACACAATTTCTGAGCTCGATGAAACGTCACTGATTTGAATCGCCATCCCCGGCCGTGGATTAATGGTGTTTATCACATGAGAAAAATAAGCATAGCTGTTAATCACCGAAACAAATATGCCATCTAAACTTTTATCGCGGATATTACGCACCGCGTTGATCACCAAAAAACCATTTTTCCGATTGTTATTTTTGCTCTGTTGATTCCATAGCCGAATCGGGTCAGTAATTATTTGCTCCGCGCCCGCAATAATATCGGCCAAATAACTGTCACGTTTTTCGCCGCCAAATAACAAGCCTAAATATTGCTGATTTTGCTCGCTAGCCGGATAGACAAACGCTAATGGAAAGATATACGGCTGCGCCAATAGAGTGTCGAGCGGCGTATTGTCACTAAATAACCATCCTTGATAATGATAGGCCGGATAAATATTGCGCATCTGCTGTAAAAAAGGAGCCACTTGGTCTTGTGTTACCAGCGGAAACCACTCTAACTTGACGGTTTGTGGCGCACTTAAGCGCATGCTCTCGATATAGGCCTGAATATCGCGCAGTGGCACGTAATTATTGAGCCGGAACCCTAAGGATAATGACGTCAATA
>NZ_JBOFRH010000176.1:0-10543 GCF_051650925.1 Plesiomonas sp. | reverse complement strand
ACCAAAGGGGATGACGGCTTATTTCGTACCCGTGATGGCATGCCACAGGCGGCTGATCCGGTCGTGCGATTGGTCAGTGGAAAACTGGAGTCGAGCAACGTCAGTTCGGTGGGCGAAATGGTGCAGATGATTGATCTGCAGCGCCAGTTTGATATGCAAGTCAAGGCGATGAAAGCCGCGGAAGAGAATGATACCGCACAAGATCGCTTGCTGAAATTGAGTTAACCGCTATCGCGTTAAGGGGAATACCATGGATCCGGCATTATGGGTCAGTAAAACCGGTTTGGATGCACAGCAGACCAACATCCGGAATATCTCGAATAATATCTCCAACGCCAGTACGGTCGGCTTTAAAAAAGGCCGTGTCGTGTTTGAAGATTTGCTATATCAGAAAATTAATCAGCCGGGTGCCTCTTCCTCTGAAGACGATAAAATGCCTTCTGGCCTGATGCTCGGTAGCGGTACCAAAGTGGTGGCTACCCAGAAAAACTTTGAACAGGGCGGAGTGCAGGTCACCAGCAATGCATTTGACATGATGGTAGACGGTGATGGCTTTTTCCAGATCCGCATGCCCGATGGCTCAACCGGTTATACCCGTAACGGCCAGTTTCAGATGGATGACGAAGGCAATTTAGTCACGGCGGGCTCGGGCTATCCGGTTGAACCCAATATTACGATCCCAACGGATGCTACGTCAGTCACCGTGAGTGCTGATGGGCAGGTTTCTGCGCGTATGCAGGGGCAGGCTGAAAACCAGCAAGTTGGGCAAATCACACTGGTCAGTTTTGTGAACCCGCAGGGTTTAGAGCCGATGGGCGAAAACCTGTATATGCAGACCGGTGCCAGCGGTGAAGCGCAAGAGGGCACACCGGGTCTTGATGGGTTGGGTAAGATCAAGCAGGGTGCGCTTGAATCTTCTAACGTCAATGTGACCGAAGAGCTGATTAATCTGATTGAAGCTCAGCGTGTGTTTGAGATGAACTCAAAAGTGATCTCATCTGTTGATGAAATGCTGGGCTACGTTTCTCAGCGTCTGTAAAGAGTAACCTGATGAGAATACCTTGGTTAGGGATCATGATGGCCATCAGTTGCGTACTGATGCCGACCGCAAAGGCTGCACGAATTAAAGATGTAGCCGCAGTTGAAGGGGTGCGCAACAACCAGCTGGTTGGTTACGGTCTGGTGGTGGGATTAACCGGTACGGGCGAAAAAAGCCCGTTCACCGAACAGAGTTTTAAAGCCATGCTGCAAAACTTTGGTATTCAGATCCCGCCGAATGTGAAGCCGAAAATTAATAATGTCGCGGCCGTTGCCGTGACCGCTGAACTGGCGGCCTTTACCAAGCAGGGGCAAACCATTGATGTCACCGTCTCTTCACTGGGTGAGGCCAAAAGTCTGCGCGGCGGTATGCTATTGCAGACCATGCTCAAGGGGCTTGATGGTCAGGTGTATGCAGTTGCACAAGGTAATCTGGTGGTCGGTGGGTTCAGTGCTGAGGGGAATGACGGGTCAAAAATCCAGTCAAATACCCCGACTGTCGGGCGAATTCCAAACGGTGCGACGGTAGAACAAGAAGTGCCGACCCCGTTTGCACGTGGCGATTTTATCACCTACAACCTGCATAACGCCGATTTTACCAGCGCCAAACGCATGGCGGAATCCATTAACGATCTGCTGGGCGGCAGCATTGCGCAAGCCGTTGATGCAACCTCGGTACGGGTCCGCGCGCCGCGCGATGCCACCGAGCGGGTTAATTTTGTCTCTACTGTTGAGAATATTAACTTTGATCCGGCAGAAGAAGCAGCACGGATTGTCGTCAACTCGCGTACCGGTACGATTGTGGTCGGACAAAATGTACGTCTGCGCCCTGCGGCAATTACCCATGGTGGCTTAACCGTTACCATCAACGAAAACCTCAATGTTAGCCAGCCGAATCCGCTTTCACAGGGGCAAACGGTGGTGACACCTGACTCGAATGTGCAAGTTGATCAGGCTAAATCGAAAATGGTGAAGTTTGATCCGGGTGTGACCCTCGACGATCTAGTGCGTGCGGTGAATGATATCGGTGCAGGCCCTTCTGATGTTATGGCGATCCTTGAAGCGCTCAAACAAGCCGGTGCGATACAAGGCGAGCTGGTGGTGATCTAATGGAAACCCCGTTTGTTGATGCCAGCACCTATCATGACCTAAACAGCCTCTCGCGCTTGCGTGAAGCGGCGCAGGGCAATGACAGTAATGCGCTGCGGGCAGCGGCCAATCAGTTTGAAGCCACCTTCATGCGCCAGATGCTAAAAAGCATGCGTGATGCTAATGCCGCGTTCAAATCTGATTCGCCGTTTAACTCCTCTTCGGGGGATTTTTATCAGCAAATGTACGATGAGGAGTTGGCTGGCGAGCTATCGCGTCAGGGCTCATTGGGGCTGGCTGACTTGCTGGTGAAACAGCTAGGGGGTGATAGCGAATCGCCACAGCCAGCTTCGGCAGTTGCACAAGCTGGCGGACAACTGATCGGTTCGCCACAAACCGGTATGCCGATCAACACAGCACTGGCAGCAGGTGAGTTGAATCCGTTACCACCAAGAGGATCGGCACAAGGTATGCGTGCGCCGTTGGGTGATCTGCTCTCTGAGCTGCGCCTGCGTAAAACCCGTTTGGGGGATGCAGAGCCGCTTGATGATAACGATACAAACACGTTATTGCCTGAATTGTATCAGCCTGCACCTATGCGAGATGCGCGTCCACAGCATATGGCTACCGCTAAAGAGAGTCACGGTGATGCATCAGATAGCACCTTCTCCAGTGCGCAGGAGTTTGTGGCTACGTTATTCCCGCATGCACTCAAAGCGGCCAAACGGCTTGGCACAACCCCTGCTATCTTGATTGCACAAGCGGCACTGGAAACCGGCTGGGGTAAAAGCATTATTAAAAATGCGGCCGGCAGCAGTAATAACCTGTTTAACATCAAGGCAGACAAACGTTGGCAGGGCGATAAAGTCACCGTACGAACGTTAGAATATTTTGACGGTACGGCCGTCAATATGACCTCACCGTTTCGAGCGTACGAGAGTTTTGCCGACAGCTTTGACGATTATGTGCACTTTTTGCAGCAAAATGGCCGTTATTCAAAAGCATTGCAACAGGCGGCGAACCCTGAAACCTATATCTCACATTTACAGCAGGCGGGATACGCAACCGACCCTCGCTATGCCGGCAAAGTTATCAGCATATTGCGCCGCGTTCAGTCACTACTGGAGTAACCCATTCCCATGAACCTGTTGTCTACCCCGCTAGCTAACACCCATATCAACACCCTCAACAATATACACAGGCGCAAAGTGCGTGCGTTGATCCCTTGCCTGCTGTTGCTGGTGAGTGGCTTACTGAGCGGCTGTGCACAGCCAAGCAAACCGATTGCTGATGACCCTAACTGGGCACCCGTTGAGCCACCACCGGCGGTAAAACCGCCGGTAGAGCTGACAGGGTCACTGTTTATCAAACCGCAAGGTGGCGGGTTGTACTCTGATATCAAGGCACACCGTGTTGGCGATATTATTACTGTGCAACTGCGTGAAAACACCAAAGCTAAAAAGAATGCCAACACTGATTTAAGCAAAGACAGTAAAGCGAGTTTAGCAAGCCCGGTGATTGCCGGCCGGCCAGTCACGATTAACGGTGTACCGCTATCATTTGGCCTTGAAAACAGTAATGACTTTCAAGGCGGATCAGCTGCGGATCAGAGCAACAGCTTAAGCGGTGCAATTTCAGTGGAAGTGGTGCAAGTGCTGTCAAACGGCAATTTGCGCGTGCGCGGTGAGAAGTGGATTACCCTCAATAACGGTGAAGAGTTTATCCGTTTAACCGGCACTATTAGGCCGGAGGACATAAGCCCTGACAACGTTCTTGAGTCACCAAAAATGTCGAATGCGCGGATCCAGTACTCAGGAACGGGCGCATTTTCCGATACCCAAAAACAGGGTTGGTTATCGCGTTTCTTCAATAGTGAGTGGTTTCCGTTCTGATATCTGCTGTCTGCCGAGCAATCAGGGTAAAGTTTTGCTCGGTATGGCAGATACAGAGTACAAGCATGGTAATGCGTTTCCCCCAAAGCGGTATGTGCTGCTGGGATAGGGCCATATTTAGGAGAGTGTAATGAGTGATTTACTGCAACTGGGCATGAGCGGTGTACTGACTAATCAGGCGCAGCTCCGAGTAACCGGTAATAATATTAATAACGTCAATACCGTGGGTTATAGCCGTCAGGTTGCAGTACAAACCACCAACGGAACGCAATATCAGGGTAATTTACAGTTTGGTACTGGGGTTAATATTAGCGAAGTGCGCCGTGTTTACAGCAGTTATGCCAATAATGAGCTGAACATGGCGACCACCAAGTTTTCTAATGCTTCACAGCGTACGGGTAATCTCACTGAACTGGATAATCTGCTGTCAAAAGTGGGAATAAAAATACCTAATACTCTCAACAGCTGGTTTGATGCAGTAAAAAAATTGGGCGATACCCCCAATGATGTGGCGCTGCGTCAGCAGGTGCTCGATCAGGGCAAAAATTTAACCTCTCACTTCAACAATATTCACAGCACGCTGGATAACAAACTTAACGAGATCAACGATCAGCTTGAGGGAAATGCCGGTCGGGTTAACGATATCGCCAAAGAATTGGCGGCGATTAACCAGTCAATTGTTGAACAGGGCGGTTCATCGAATGAGATGGAAGATCGTCGTCAATCACTGCTTGATGAACTGGCCGAGTTCACCCAAGTGTCAACGGTGCCAAAAGATGATGGTTCAATCAACGTGCTGATTGGCGGTGGCCATACATTAGTTTCAGGTACGGAGAGCGCCACCATCAAGATGATTGATGGCTCGCCCGATCCACGCCAGACTCAGCTTGCAATCAGCTGGGGCAACAGCAATAAACCGCTGGACGGTCAGTCACTCGGTGGTAGCTTGGGCGCGATGTTTGAGATGCGCGATGTACATATCCCCAAAGCGATGGATGAAATTGGCCTTATGTCACTCGGCATTGCCGACAGCATCAATAAGCAACAACAACAGGGGCTAGATCTAAACGGCGGTGTTGGTAAAAACATGTTCAGTGATATCAACAGTGAACTTGCTAAACAAGGGCGGGTAGTGACTAACAACCCGAACTTGAATCTGAGCGTGAATATTGATGATGTCGGTAAACTGAGTAGCGGCCCGTTTAATGTGGAATTTGACGGTACCGATTATCTGTTGCGCGATAAAGACGGTAATACGCTTGAAACGCTCAACCCGCAGGGTAGCCCAGCAACGGGGCTGAGTTCGGAAAAATATGGCTTCACCCTTGAATTAAACGGTAGCACGATAAATCCAGGCGATAAGATAGAGATCCGCCCGACCCGTCAGGCAGCAGCCGATATTGATATGGTGATGACCAAGCCTGAGGAGATTGCCGCGCAGGGAATTATCACTCAAGGCGAAAAAAACAAGGGCAGCGGCACCGTTGGTGTTGTACCAAAAGACCCAACCGCGGCGGACTATCCGAGTGACGGCAGCACGCTGAATATCGAATATTTTGATGATGGTGGAAAACTCTCATACCGGATCACCGATGGCGCAACGCCGCCGAACGCACTGAAAGAGGGTGAGTTTAAAGCCGGTGAAACCCTGACCGTAGGGGGCGTAGAGATTACCCTAGACGGTAAACCGCAGGCGGGTGATACCTGTAAAATTGATCTTGATCCGGCATCTGGCAGCAATACTAATCTGATGGCCATGCAAGATCTGCAAAACAGCAAAATTATGGGTAACGGCACACAAACGCTGTTTGATGTGTATGAAAAGCTCAATACCGATATTGGCGCGGCGCAATCGTCAGCTATGCGAGATTATTCGCACAGCAAGCTCGAATATCAGTCAGCAGCTTCGCGTATGAGCAGTATTTCAGGCGTAGATTTGAATGAAGAGGCCGGTAATTTGATTCGCTATCAGCAATCTTACTCAGCCAGCGCCCGTATTATTTCGGTTTCCGAGGAGATCTTCAAAACCCTATTAGGGGCACTTGGTTGATATCCACATAGATAAATCACGTAAATATAACAAGAACAATAACCATTTAGCACGTTTAAGCACAAGGCTAGGGAGTAG
Source organism: Plesiomonas sp. (assembly GCF_051650925.1). Classification (NCBI taxonomy): domain Bacteria; kingdom Pseudomonadati; phylum Pseudomonadota; class Gammaproteobacteria; order Enterobacterales; family Enterobacteriaceae; genus Plesiomonas; species Plesiomonas sp. Next base: position 4,396 of record NZ_JBOFRH010000176.1, on the reverse strand, counting down.
AGCAGTATGCGCGTTCCTTCATTTCAGGAATACCGTTTTTTCAGCACTAATATGGGCGAAAAACAAGCTGACCTGAGTAAGTTGTATGGTCAGATTACATCGGGTAAACGTGTTGAAGCTGCCGGTGATGATTCGGTAGCCATGATCTCCATTCATAATTTAAAACAGCAAAGTACTCTGAATCAGCAGTACAGCAGTATGGCCGATTTATCGCTTAATCGTCTGGCACAGGAAGAGACCTATCTGAAAAATGCCGATGATTTGGTGCAAAATACCCGTGAAAAAATGCTCGGTTCACTTAATGGCTCGATAGATTCAGACGGTTTAAATTCGCTATCACAAGATATGCAGGCCAACTTTGATGCGATGCTCGATCTGGCGAACACCCGTGATGAGTCAGGTAACTATATCTTTGGCGGCACTAAAACAGATAAACCGCCGTTTTATAAAGATGCTGATGGTAATGTGCAGTACCGCGGTAACGATGATCAGCGTTATTTACAGGTTGCCTCGTCGATTCAGATCCCAATTAGTGATTCTGGTAGCAAACTGTTTCAGCAAGTTCCTAACCCATTTGGCGACCATACTCCTGACTATCAGCGTGCGACCGGTTCTGATTTTTTTATCGAAAAAACAGAAAACAAAGGCAACTCAGCAGAGAAATATGATATTGAGTTTGTCACCATGGATGATGGCAGCACGGGTTTTCTCGCCAAAGACAGCAGTGGTGCGTATGTGCCTGCTCAAAAACTCAGTGACCCAAGTGATCCAGACAGTGCACTGTTACCGCCAGAACCACAGCCGGTTGATATGGCCAATAACCAGATTATTATCGATGATGGCACGGGGGCGGCAGACAGCCAAAAGGTAAAAATCACCTTTAGCGGTACCCCTACCGTGACAGAAGAGGGCGCGGATAAAGTCAGTATCACACCGGAAAAAAATATTGATGCTTTCGCCGCCATGCAAAACGCAATCAATAATGTGCAAGATGGCAGCAACAGCGGCAATATCAGTGTCGGCATTAAGCAGATGGATGCGATCAGCAAGCACCTTAACAGTGTGCGTGGTGAAGTCGGTACTCGTATGCAGGCGGCAGAAACAGCAAAAGAAGATCATGCTGATAATGAAGTGGTGCTTAAAACTGCACTGTCATCACAAGAAGATCTTGATTATCCGACAGCGGCACTGCAATTTTCCATGATGAGCATGGCGATGCAAGCCAGCCAGCAAACTTTTGTTAAATTACAGGGCATGAGCTTATTTAATTATTTGTGATTGAATATGTATTGATTGCGCTGGGATAAGAAACAGTCCTATTCCTCAAAAATCGCTCTTTGGAGCGATTTTTTTACGCCTTTTTGCTATCCAACCCCGTAGAAAATGGCGTAATAATTGCTATGTCAGACATATTAGTGACAAGCAATCAGAGGAAAATATGTCTGACATACAGAATCTGCCTTCGGCAGAAGAGAGCGAGGTACATTTTCAGCGTGGGGTGGAACTGTTTAATCAGGGTAACACGAAAGATGGTTATCAAGTCGTACGCCTGATGGCAGACCTGTGCACTGACAATTTTACCTATCAGCATACTGCCGGTCTGATTGCCTTTGAGAATAACAACCAAGAAGCAGCTCAGCGTTACTTATGGCGGGCTGCTGAGTGTGATCCCAATAACCTTGAGCTTTATTTCACGCTGGCACAGTCTTATTTTCGCAGTCAGCAGTATGTCAACTGTCTGAATCTGTTGACGGAACTTGAGCAAAATATTTCCGGTAGTGTCGAGCTTTTGACGCTAAAAAAAGAAGCGTATGAGCAGATTGGCGATAAAGCCAATGCAATGCGTTATCGTGCTCTATTGCGTGAAGTGCAGCAAAGTGAAGAGATAGTCGAGCTAGAAGCCACATTACAAGAGTATTACGAGCAGGCGCTAGCACTGATTGAAAGCGATGATTTTTCTGATGCCGAATTCCTGTTGTCTATGGCGCAGGAGTTGAAAGAAGGTGATGCTGAGCATGACTTTTTGTGGGCCTGTCTCTACCAGCGACAAAATAAAAATGAACAGGCAAAAGCGAAGGTCGAGCTGGCTTATAAAAAAGGCTTCCGTAAGCCAAGAATTTATTATGTATATGGCTATATTCTCAATGATCTTGGCGAATACTCAGTTGCACGTGAGATCCTGCAAGAAGGGGTAAAAGCCTATCCACAAAGTTTCGACCTTTATGAGACTCTGGCAAAAAATTACCTAAAGTCTGGTGCGCACGAGCAGGCATTGAAAGCCTACCGTAAACTTAATACGGATAAGCCATCTGATAAATACCGTATTCAGATGGCCGTTGCAGAGTTTAAATGGCTAGAAAGCAGTAATAAAAATCTAGATTACCCTACTGTTCGCCAGTTCCAGGATAAGCTGTTGCCGTTGTATCACCAGTTTCCGGAAAATATTGAACTGGCAGATGCTGCGGCCAAAATTTATCAATGGCTAGGTATGGGTGAGCAAGGCGATTTAGTTTATCAAGATCTGATTGAGCGTTATCCGAGTTTGGTATCACCAAAATGGAATCGTCAGCAGTACTTAGGTATGACGCACCAGTATGCTGAGTTTTTGGAGGCTTATCGCTACGGAGAGCAATGTGGCCAACGAGTGACTTTCGGTCAGGAAAATAAGCGTTGGCAAGGCCAGCCGTTGCAGGATAGCGAAACACTGCTAATTTATTGCGAGCAAGGTGTTGGAGATGAAATCCGTTTTGCTCATAATTATAGCTTTGCTGCTGATAGAGCAAAGAATATCATTGCATATGCAGAGCCACGGCTAGTCGATTTTTTCCGTTTAGCATTTCCAACTATTAATTTTATCCCGTGTGGATTTAACGGTACTTCACGTATTTATCCTAATGAAGATAAATACAATGGCAGTTTGACTTATATTGTTGCTGCTGCTGATTTAATGGAGATGAATTATTTAGCATCATCCAATTTATTGGATATTAAACCATATGCTAAAGTACCTGAGAGTCTTTCATTAAAATGGAATCTCTCTATAGATAGCTTACCAAAGAAGAAATATAACATAGGATTATGTTGGCGAAGTGGTTTGCTGAACCAAAAAAGAAATATTCATTATTTTGATATTTTAGATATGATCCCTTTGTGGAAATTAGATGCTAATATAATTTGTCTTCAGTACGGTGATATATCAAAAGAACTTAAAAGATTAAGTAAACATGGATGTGAGTTAATTCATATAGATGGACTTGATCTAAAAAATGATTTTATTGGTGTTGCAGCTACAATGCAGAAATTAGATTGTATCTTATCTGTGAGTACTGCTGTCGCCGATTTGGGGGGCGCAGTTACGGATAAGGTAATTATGCTTCACCCTGATTACAATTCATTTTTTAATGGGAATGTTGGATTAGAAACAAATGCTAGAGGGTATGGGATAGATTACCTGGTCTATCCACCTCTCGGTAATAAAAAAAATATATTCAACAAATCCATGCCATTGATAGAGGATTGGCTGTTAAGGAGTATCGAAGTATGAATATTGCATTAATAACAGCAAGAGGTGGTTCTAAAGGCGTTCCAAGAAAAAATATAATAAATATTAATGGCGAGCCTTTGATATCTTTTACTATAAATGCGGCAAAAAAAGCTAAGTGTATTGATGTAATTTATGTGTCAACTGATGATGAGGAAATTGCTAATGTATCTAGAGAGTATGGAGCTTTAGTTATAGACCGGCCTAAAGATTTGGCTGGAGATTTAACCTCAAGTGATGAGGTTATTTTACATGCAATTCAATATTTACATGCTATGGATGTGTTTTTTGATAATATTTTCTTATTACAACCAACATCACCTCTTCGTAATGAAAAACATATTGATGAAGCATATTCTTTATTTTATGAAAGTGATGTAAATAGTGTTATTAGTGTTTACGAGACAGAGTGTTGTCCCGCAAAGGCATTTAAATTTAACGATGATGGATGCATATCTGGATTATATTCAGATGATGCACCTTACTTAAGTAGGCAAACTTTCCCTAAGTCATGTTACGCGAATGGTGCTATTTATATATTTAAAAGTGAATTGTTTTTATCTAGAAATGAAATACCTAGAGAAAAAATAAAACCTTATCTTATGTCATATGATCTTTCAGTAGACATTGATACTTGGGATGATGTTGGAAAAGTAGAAAAGATAATGTCTAGTTTATATTGGAGAGAAGTTAATGCATCCTGAATTTGAGATTGCTGGCCGTAAAATTGGTTACAATCATGACCCATTAGTGATTGCTGAGATTGGCATTAATCATGGAGGGAATATTGGTGTAGCTATTGAAATGGTTGATGCTGCAATAGAAGCAGGGGCAGAAATAATAAAGCATCAAACA
>NZ_JBOFRH010000175.1:0-14025 GCF_051650925.1 Plesiomonas sp. | reverse complement strand
GCCGCGGCACAGTCAGCCGGAGCATCTTGCAGTTGATACCCCCACACACGGTAGAGCGCTTCCATTGCGCTTTCAGGCTCACGCGCCAGCATCATCGTCTGCTTTAACGGCTCAGCCAACAGCGGTAAAGCCGTTTTTTTGGGGGATACAGCCGTCACAGAGGCTTCCTCAGCCACTTTAGTCAACGGCTCGCTGGTTGACTCAGCCGCTGCCACATTCGCCGCCAAACCAGATGCGCTTTGCGTAGCAGATTTTGCTGGAGTGGCCACAGATATTGGCCCTGTTAACCAAGCTGGCTGCCACAAAAAGAGCACGCCTAAATACAGCCCATAGGTGAGCAGAGAGCCCAAACCACACCCCAGCAACGGCCAGCGCCATATTGCCCAGCGTGCCGCAACGGTTTTACTGGCTGGAAAATTGCTTGGCTGTACACCCCGAATTTCGCGATCGGCATTAAGCACATCACGCATCTGCACCTGTGCAGTACCCTGTGCATATGCCAGCATCAGACAACGGTCGGCCAGCAAATTAACAACCCGTGGCACTCCGCCACTGGCTTTATGCAGTGCCCGCAACGCCGCAGGGCTAAACAACGAACGCTCACAACCGGCAGTTTTTAGGCGAAAGGCCACATAGTCAGTCAACTCAGACAAACTCAGCGGCAACAGATGATAACGGGCAGTGATCCGCTGTAGTAATTGGCGTAACGCGGGTTGTTGCAAACGCTGCAACAGCTCCGGCTGACCAATCAAAATTACCTGTAATAACTTGGTTTGATGCGTCTCAAGGTTGGTCAGCAGACGCAGTTGTTCAAGCACCGGTGGCTGTAAATGCTGGGCTTCATCAATCAATAAAATGGTTTTTCGCCCCTGCGCATGATTGTGTAGCAGATGCTGATGCAGGGTATCCGAAAGCTGTTTTAAACTGGCCTGTGGCCCACCTTGTGGCGCTGCAGTATTCAGCCCAAGCTCATCACAAATAACGGCTAACAACTCTCGAGCATCCAACATCGGGTTGAGGATCGTCGCCAGTTGAAACTGACTATCTACTTTTTCGAGCATGGCGCGTGAAACGGTCGTTTTCCCCGTTCCAACTTCACCGGTCAGCAGCACGAAGCCGCCGCCATCACGCAGACCATAAAACAAATGCACCAGTGCCTCACGGTGTCTGTCACTTAAAAACAGAAAACGCGGATCAGGTACAATTGAAAATGGTGTAGCCGTTAACCCGAAAAAAGCTTGATACATTGATTCTCCAATCACAGTGGGCAGGCACATATTAGCCCGCAGAGAAAGCCAGTTTGCATTACCTTTGTACGAAAGTCACACACCATTGAACTGTCATATTTAACGGCAGGCCCTACCCCAGATGTTACCGCTAAATAGCCGTTTTAGCCGATATCCTTACCAAATAATGCCGTTATGTTCTGTTTACTGTATCAGTACTACCGATTCTGTTTGCAGCCTGATCAGCTATACTGGCAAAAATAGTCAAAAAAGAAGGATACAGGGTGCAAGTCTATCTGGTCGGTGGTGCAGTACGTGATCAATTACTCGGTTTACCTATCCACGAGCGGGATTGGGTGGTAGTCGGCTCAACGCCGGAAGATATGCTGGCCAAGGGCTATCAGCAGGTCGGCAAAGACTTTCCGGTCTTTTTACATCCGCAAAGCCGCGAAGAGTACGCATTGGCACGTACCGAACGCAAGCAGGGACTCGGCTATACCGGTTTTGTCTGCCATGCCGCCCCTGATGTGACGCTAGAGCAAGATTTGATCCGGCGAGACCTCACTATCAACGCCATTGCACAGCACAGTGATGGTACGCTGATTGACCCCTATAACGGCCAGCGCGATCTCGCACAGCGCCTGTTACGCCATATTTCACCAGCATTCAGCGAAGATCCGCTACGGGTGTTGCGTATTGCTCGCTTTGCCGCACGCTTTGCCGATTTTGGCTTTCAAATCGCCCCCGAAACACAACAGTTAATGCGTACTATGGTGGCTGCGGGTGAGTTAAATCATCTGACACCAGAGCGTGTCTGGAAAGAGACCGAAAAAGCCCTGAACAGCCCCGCCCCACAGGTCTATTTTCAGACCCTGCGGGATTGCGGCGCGCTCGCCTGCCTGTTCCCCGAATTTGATGCCTTGTTTGGCGTTCCCGCCCCCGAAAAATGGCATCCTGAAATCGACAGTGGCGTGCACGTCATGCTGACGCTGCAGCAAGCGGCCCGTTTAAGCCCGAGTCTGGATGTCCGTTTTGCTGCCCTGTGTCATGACTTTGGCAAAGCGTTGACTCCGCCACACTGCTGGCCAAGCCATCACGGGCATGGCGAAAAAGGCGTACCGGTCATTCGAGCATTTTGCACGCGGTTGAAAATCCCCAATCATCTGCGTGATATCGCCATACTGGTGGCACAGGTACACGGCCTGATCCACACCGCCTTTGAGTTGCGCCCTGAAACCCTGCTAAATATGCTCGATAAACTCGATATTTGGCGTAAACCTGAACGTCTTGAATTTGCATTGTTGGCAACCGAAGCCGACTTTTGTGGCCGGACTGGTTTTGCCGAAAAACCCTATCCGCAAGCAGATTATGTCCGCGCCGCTTATCAGGCTGCCGCCACCATTGCAGTACAGCCGATCATTGCGCAAGGCTTTAGCGGCGCAGCAATCAAAGAGCAATTACACCAGCAACGTATTACTGCCATTGCCGATTTTAAACGCCAGTATCAGGCCGTGCAGTAAACTGCAGATTTCGGCACTTATCGCCGTCTTACACGCAATCCAATCGCGTTCAAAGACAAAAACAGCGGGTATCAAACCCGCTGTTTTTATCTCTCTTTTTTGGGATCATAAAAACAGATCACAAAATTAGAGTGTTAGGGATAACATCAAAATCCAACGTTAGCCGATAACAACCCAATAGACCATTGCAGCCAAAATAAAGCGGTAAATAGCAAAAGGCACAAACGAGATCCGCTTAATCGCCGCAAGGAAGGTTTTAATGGCAATCATCGCCACCACAAATGCGGTAATAAAACCCACCGCAAACATTGGCAGATCAGACAAGCTCAAAATACTCCAGCTTTTCAGCAGATCCAGACCACTAGCTCCCAGCATCATAGGTACAGCCAGAATAAACGAATACTCTGCCGCAGCCTGACGGCCAACACCCAGCAATAAACCACCGGAGATGGTTGAACCTGAACGCGAAAAGCCCGGCCACAGTGCTAAACACTGAAATAAACCGATACCAAATGCCTGCTTATAGGTGATCTGATCCAGATCATGCGCAGTGGTTTTTGGCTTGAAAAATTCCGCCACCAGCAATAACACACCACCGACAACGAGCGCGTACATCACCGTCTGTGGGCCAAACAGGTTAGCTTTAATCCAGTCATGAACCAGCAAACCAATCACTACCGCAGGCAACATCCCCAAAATAATATGGATTAGCGTTAAATGCCCGCCAGCCTGCTGTGCTGGTTTCTCACCAAAATGAATACCAATCAGGCCAAACATCCGCCGCCAAAACACCACCACCACAGCCAGAATTGAACCTAGCTGAATAATAATCTCAAAAGTGGCCGCTTTTGCCCCTTCAAACCCCAGTAAATGCCCGACTAAAATCAGATGTCCGGTGGAAGAAACCGGCAAAAACTCGGTTAACCCCTCAACCACACCGAGGATGAAAGCAATCAACAACTCATTCATGAACAACGCCTACCTGCGAAAGAAAAAATAACAATCAAAAACACGCACATCACCACACAAAGGGGATCTGCCATAACACCTGATCTGACACGCCAAACTGCTGCCATAAAGTGGCAAACGGCAACTGACGCTCAGGGTGCAACATCTGCGGCGCTAAATCAGCCAGTGGCTGCAACACAAACGCACAGTGCAAAATATCCGTGCGCGGCAGTACCGGCTTATCTTGGCGACACAGGCTACCGTATAGCAGTAAATCCAGATCCAGCGTACAGACATCATTCCGAGCACGACGACCCCAGCGATCTTCTATCGCTTGCAATGTCTGATTTACAGCAACAACATCCTGTTCTGTCTGACACTTGGCCACCAGATTATAGTAATTATCACTGTGAATACCCACCGCTTTGGCTTCATAAACCGGTGAAAGTTCAACCTGCGTGAAAGCCTGCTGTAATGCCCTGACCGCTGCCCGTAAATGCATCTCACGATCAGTATTGCTGCCAATACCGATAAACAGCGTTACCATTACGCACGCACTCCGCGCTCAATCGTCACCCCAACACTCAACGCGTTGACAACCGCTCCCGGTTTTCGCACCTGCAAACGCAACCAGCGCACACCAAACTGCGTCAAAATCAGCGCGGCCACATCTTCTGCTACCCGCTCAACCAGTGCAAATGTTCCCTGCTGTACAAAGCACGTTACCGCATCGCTCACGGCAGCATAATCCAAACACAAACGTACATCATCTTGCTCGGCCGCAGCTTGGTTATCCCACGCCATTTCAATATCAAATACCAACTTTTGCTTGATGGTTTGTTCCCAGTCATAAGCACCAATGGTGGTAATCACACTCAGTTGTTCGATAAACACGATATCCATCACGTTGTTATCCATAAAAAGGGTTGTCGTCAAAAATAAAGAGAGGTCGGATACCCCAACAGACTCATTTTGCGTATTATCAAGGCAATCTCTGGAATCCGGTAGTGATCGGATCATATTTCCTCGACACAGGAATTTCACCATGAGTGCACTCGCGTTCGCGATGATCGCCTTGGCGTATCTGCTCGGCTCGATCTCCAGCGCCGTACTGATTTGTCGTCTCTCTGGCCTGCCCGACCCACGGGAGAGCGGCTCAGGCAACCCCGGCACCACCAATGTGCTACGCATTGGCGGACGCATTGCCGCGGTCGGTGTTTTGATTGCCGATGTCCTCAAAGGCGGGCTGCCGGTTTGGGCCGCTTACAAGCTGGAACTACCGCCCCCGATTTTAGGCTTCATTGCCATTGCTGCCTGTCTTGGGCACATCTACCCAATATTCTTCCACTTTCGTGGCGGCAAAGGGGTTGCGACTGCATTCGGAGCCATTGCCCCTATCAGTTGGGATATTACCGGATTACTCAGCCTGACATGGCTGCTCACCGCCCTGATCACCGGCTATTCATCACTAGCCGCTATTCTTACCGCACTACTTGCTCCGCTGTATGTCTGGTGGTTTCGCCCCGAGTTCACCCTACCCGTGGCCATGTTGTCGTGCCTGATTTTATTGCGGCATCACGATAACCTACAACGTTTATGGCGCGGACAAGAGCCCCGTTTTTGGCGAAAATTCACCTCACATACTGATGATGAATAACCCAAAAACAGACGCATAAAAAACGGTGAGTCAGGGTTATCTACCCAGCTCACCGTCAAAATACAGCGCAACACTCATCATTGCCAAAACACCAACCGTTAAAATGTCAGCGGTTTTAGCTCTTCCATCGGCCAGCGCGGTCGCGCAGAGACAGATAAATCCTGATACTCTTTATTTTTCAGCCGCATCATACCGGCATAGGCGATCATCGCCCCGTTATCGGTGCAAAATGCGGTACGCGGATAAAACACCTCACCGTTGAGTTGGGTCATCAGTTCACCTAACTGAGTACGCAAAGAGGTATTCGCACTCACACCACCGGCAATCACCAACCGTTTAAATCCGGTCTCTTTTAGTGCACGGCGGCACTTAATTGCCAACGTATCCACCACAGCCTGTTGAAAGGCATGCGCAATATCCGCACGGGTTTGCGGATCATTCCCTTCACGGGCAATCGTGTTGGCAGCAAACGTTTTTAAACCGGAAAAACTAAAATCCAGCCCCGGACGATCGGTCATCGGGCGCGGGAAAATAAAACGCTTTGGCGTACCCTGCTCAGCCAGTTTTGCCAATAACGGGCCACCGGGGTAATCAAGCCCCATCAGTTTAGCCGTTTTATCAAACGCCTCACCCGCCGCATCATCAATCGATTCGCCCATCAACGTATACTCGCCAATGCCATCAACACGAATCAACTGGGTGTGTCCACCCGAGACCAACAGCGCGATAAACGGAAATGCCGGTGGGTTATCTTCCAGCATCGGAGCCAGTAAATGCCCTTCCATGTGATGCACAGCCACCGCCGGAACATCCCACGCCATAGCCAAAGAACGGCCAACGGTTGCACCGACTAACAGTGCGCCCACCAACCCTGGGCCTGCGGTATAGGCCACACCATCAATATCTTTTGCCGTTAATCCAGCCTCTTTGAGTGCAGCCTGAATCAAAGGTACCGTTTTTCTTACATGATCACGTGATGCCAACTCTGGCACAACACCACCATAGTCAGCATGTAATTTTATCTGGCTATACAATTGGTTAGCCAACAGGCCGGCCTTATCATCATAAATTGCAACACCGGTTTCATCACAGGAAGTTTCAATTCCTAGAATACGCATAAGTGGCCTCAAGCTGACGTGGAAAGCCTATTATGTTATCCTGCGCATTAAAATCACGCCAGTAGATCGCGGTAGCGCTTTACAATAGCTATGCGTTCGGATTAAAATTCCGCACCATTTTTAGTCAAGCTGGCGATTTGATAGTCAGCGGGTACAACCCGATTTCCATTGAGGTGAGAGGCACATGCCAGTAATTAAAGTACGTGAAAACGAGCCATTCGACGTAGCTCTTCGTCGTTTCAAGCGTTCATGCGAAAAGGCAGGTATCCTGTCTGAAGTTCGCCGTCGTGAATTCTACGAAAAACCAACTACCGAGCGTAAGCGCGCTAAAGCATCTGCTGTTAAGCGTCACGCGAAGAAGCTGGCTCGTGAAAACGCACGCCGCACTCGTCTGTACTAATGCACTTGCGCACTCAACTATTTTTTTAGCTTCCGCTACTCTTTTAGTTTAGTACGCTCAGCCTTCGGGCTTGTCTGTTCCTTAAGCAAAGTAGCGATTCATCGCAGTTTACTGCGATTTATCATTACCGTGCATCACAGGAAAGACGATTTATCCTGTATTAGCAGAATAAAAAAGGGATTTATCCCTTTTTTATTTGCCACGAAAGCCTCGGCCTACGTAATACCAGTACAGGATAAGCCAACAGACTTCTGTTGCAGCACAGGCCGTGCATTCCGTCAGGAACGCGCGGCTTTCGCTCGTTTGTGAACTTGCTTCGTCTGACTAACCAATTAACGAGGTGTCATGGCAGGTCAAATCCCCCGCGCATTCATTGATGACCTTCTTGCTCGGACCGACATCGTCGATCTGGTTGATGCTCGCGTCAAACTCAAGAAGCAGGGTAAGAACTACCACGCCTGTTGCCCGTTCCATAACGAAAAAAGCCCCTCTTTTACCGTCAGCGCTGAAAAACAGTTTTATCACTGTTTTGGCTGCGGTGCGCACGGTAACGCCATCGGTTTTTTAATGGACTTTGATCGCCTTGAGTTTGTCGAAGCGATTGAAGAGCTAGCATCACAGCATGGCCTAGATATTCCGCGCGAAATGGGCAGCAGCCAGCCGACGCAAGATCGTAAAGAAAAACGCAATCTGTATGAGTTAATGGGGGCAATAGCCACCTATTATCGGGAACAGCAGGCCCAACCACATGCTACACTGGTACAGCAGTATCTGGTTCAACGTGGTCTGTCGGCAGAGATTATCCACAAATTTGGCATCGGCTTTGCGCCAGATGGCTGGGATAATGTACTCCGCAAATTTGGCGGTTCAGCAGAGCATCAGCAGGCACTTTCTGATGCCGGCATGCTGGTGCATAACGATAATGGCCGGGTCTATGATCGCTTTCGCGAACGCCTGATGTTCCCAATCCGCGATCGCCGCGGACGGGTTGTCGGGTTTGGTGGGCGAATTTTAGGCACGGGTACCCCTAAATACCTGAACTCACCGGAAACGGCTATTTTTCATAAAGGCCGTGAACTGTACGGCTTATACGAAGCGCAGCAGGCCCATCCGAAACTTGAGCACTTATTGGTGGTCGAAGGGTATATGGATGTGGTGGCGCTCGCTCAGTTTAATGTTGATTACGCCGTTGCATCACTGGGCACATCAACCACTGCCGAGCACGTCCAATTGCTATTTCGCAGTACCGATACGGTCATCTGCTGCTATGATGGTGATAATGCCGGTCGCGATGCAGCATGGCGTACACTGGAAACTGCCCTGCCCTATCTCAATGATGGGAAGCAGGTAAAATTTATGTTTCTGCCAGATGGCGAAGATCCTGATACACTGGTTAGAAAGGAAGGTCAGGCCGCTTTTGAAGCACGTGTACAACAGGCAACGCCATTATCTGCTTTTTTGTTTGAGAGTTTGCTACAACAAGTAGACCTGAGCAGCCAAGACGGGCGTGCTAAACTCAGTACACTGGCCATTCCGCTGATAGACAAAGTGCCGGGCAATACACTGCGGCTCTATCTGCGTAATGCATTAGGGCAAAAGCTGGGTATTCTTGATGAAAGCCAGCTAGAGCGGTTACTACCCAAGCTGCACAGTGAAAATAGCGCCCGAGCACCGCAGATTAAACGCACCCCAATGCGCATTTTAATCGGCTTACTGATCCAAAACCCTCAACTTGCTGGATGCGTCCCCTCTTTAGGCGGATTAGCACAGCTTGATATTCCCGGACTCCCGCTGTTTATTCAGTTGATTACGGCCTGTCAGGCTCAACCGGGGATCACCACCGGCCAGTTATTAGAACACTGGCGGGGAACAAAAGAGGGGCAACAACTTGAAATGCTGGCCATGTGGCACCATATGATCAGTGACGAGAACATTGATGATGAGTTTATGAATACGCTTGATCACCTATATATTCAGGGGGTAGAACAGCGTATGAATCAACTGATCGCGAAAGACCGCACACACGGCTTAAGTGCCGAAGAACGCAGGGAACTTGCCCTGCTGATTACTACAGCCAAACCGGGCAATGGCTAGTAGAAAAAATGCCCAAATGCTATAATCGATGGTTTACACTATTTAATACAGTGCGTTACGCCATCGTAATTCGCGGTTTATACCGCCGTGTACTAGTTTCTTCTTTCAGACCTTGAAGTGTGGATATCGTCTTATGGAGCAAAACCCGCAGTCACAGCTTAAGCTTCTTGTTACCAAGGGTAAAGAGCAAGGCTACCTGACCTATGCTGAGGTCAATGACCATCTGCCGGAAGATATCGTCGACTCCGATCAAATCGAAGACATTATCCAGATGATCAACGATATGGGTATTCAGGTGCTGGAAGAAGCCCCTGATGCCGATGATCTGATGCTGGCAGAGAGCCTCGCTGATGATGATGCAGCGGAAGCCGCTGCGCAGGTATTGTCGAGTGTAGAATCTGAGATTGGTCGTACGACTGACCCTGTGCGCATGTATATGCGCGAAATGGGCACCGTTGAACTGCTTACCCGTGAGGGTGAGATTGGTATCGCTAAACGCATCGAAGACGGTATCAACCAAGTACAATGTTCAGTTGCCGAATATCCGGAAGCAATCACTTATCTTTTAGAACAATATGACCGTGTTGAGGCTGGCACGTCACGTCTTTCTGATCTGATTACGGGCTTTGTTGACCCGAATGCAGAAGAGGACATGGCTCCAACAGCAACACATGTAGGATCAGAGCTCACTGAAGAGCAGTTAGCCGACGAAGACGTTGACGATGATGACGAAGAGAGCGAAAGCGATGACTCTTCTGAAGACGATGGCTCAATTGATCCTGAACTGGCGCGTGAAAAGTTCACCGAACTGCGCGATCAGTATGAAGTTACCCGCCAAGCTATCAAGCTCAATGGCCGTAACCATGCTGCAACCAATGAAGAGATTCAGAAGCTTTCTGAAGTATTCAAACAGTTCCGTTTAGTACCAAAGCAGTTTGATTATCTGGTTGGCTCAATGCGTTCAATGATGGAGCGCGTTCGTACTCAAGAACGCATCATCATGAAGCTGTGTGTTGAACAGTGCAAAATGCCGAAAAAGAACTTTGTTACCCTGTTTGCAGGCAACGAGACTAACCCTAGCTGGTTTGAAAAAGCACTGGCTGCGGGTAAACCTTGGTCTATGCGCCTGACTGAAGTGGGTGATGAAGTGCAGCGCTGTCTGCAAAAAATGCGTCAGATCGAAGAAGAAACCGGTCTGACCATTGAGCAGGTAAAAGACATCAACCGTCGTATGTCTATCGGTGAAGCGAAAGCCCGCCGTGCGAAAAAAGAGATGGTTGAAGCAAACTTACGTTTGGTAATTTCGATTGCGAAAAAATACACCAACCGTGGTTTGCAGTTCTTGGATCTGATTCAAGAAGGTAACATCGGCTTGATGAAAGCGGTGGATAAGTTTGAATATCGCCGTGGTTATAAGTTCTCAACCTATGCAACATGGTGGATCCGTCAGGCGATTACGCGCTCGATTGCTGATCAGGCACGTACCATCCGTATTCCTGTGCATATGATTGAAACCATCAACAAGCTAAACCGTATCTCGCGCCAAATGCTGCAAGAGATGGGTCGTGAGCCTAGCCCAGAAGAGCTGGCCGAGCGCATGATGATGCCGGAAGATAAGATCCGTAAAGTGCTGAAAATCGCCAAAGAGCCAATCTCAATGGAAACACCTATCGGTGATGACGAAGATTCGCATTTGGGTGATTTTATTGAAGATACCACGCTTGAGCTGCCGCTTGACTCTGCAACCTCAGAGAGCCTGCGTAACGCTACCCGTGATGTCTTAGAAGGCCTGACTGCACGTGAAGCCAAAGTGCTGCGCATGCGTTTTGGTATCGATATGAACACTGACCACACGCTCGAAGAGGTCGGTAAGCAGTTTGACGTTACTCGTGAGCGTATTCGTCAGATCGAAGCTAAAGCACTGCGTAAACTGCGTCATCCAAGCCGCTCAGAAGTTCTGCGCAGCTTCCTTGACGAGTAAATCGACACGGTTGATTATCTCGGTGGTTATCGGTGTTCACATCATGAGTGATCATCGATAGCCATTAATAATCAAAGGTGGGGTATAAATAATACCGCCATCACAGTCAAAAAAAGCCCGTCATCTGACGGGCTTTTTTATTAGCATGCTGTTTCAAGCAGATTATTTCAGAGTGACACGCGCAAACTTACGCTTACCAACCTGATACACTGCGGTATTACCGGCGCTCAGGGTCAGTTTGGCATCATCGACCTTCTCACCATCAATCTTCACGCCGCCCTGCTTAATCATCCGCAGTGCTTCTGACGTTGATGCCACCAATTCAGCCTCTTTGAGCAAATTGGCAATCGCAATACCTTCACTACCGGCTTCCAGCGTCAATTCCGGCATATCTTCCGGCATTGCACCTTTTTGGAAACGGTTGATAAACTCTTGCTCTGCAGCATCGGCATCAGCTTGTGAATGGAAGCGGGCAATAATCTCTTTTGCCAGCCACACTTTCACATCACGCGGGTTCAGCGTACCGGCCGCTACGCGCGCTTTGAAATCCTCGATTTCAGCCAGTGGGCGGAAAGAGAGCAGCACGTACCAATCCCACATCAGCTCATCAGAAATCGACATCACTTTACCGAACATCTCTGACGGTGCTTCGCTGATCCCGATATAGTTATGGGCCGATTTTGACATTTTCTTCTCGCCATCTAACCCAACCAGCAATGGCATGGTGATGACGATTTGTGGCTTCTGGCCATAATCTTTTTGCAGTTCACGCCCCATCAGCAGATTGAAGCGCTGATCGGTACCCCCGAGCTCAACGTCAGCTTCAAGTGCCACAGAGTCATAGCCCTGTAACAGCGGGTACATAAATTCGTGAATAGCAATTGACTGGTTATCACGGAAACGGGTTTTAAAATCATCACGTTCGAGCATACGCGCTACGGTCTGGCGAGCAGCAAGGCGGATCATCCCTTCGGCACCCATTTCGCCCAACCAGCTAGAGTTAAACTCAATGCGGGTTTTAGCCGGATCAAGAACTTTAAATACCTGCTCTTTATAGGTCTCCGCATTCGCCAGCACCTGATCTTTGGTCAGCGGCGGGCGAGTGGTATTTTTACCCGAAGGATCACCAACCATGCCGGTGAAATCACCAATCAGGAAAATAACCTCATGGCCCAGCTCTTGGAACTGACGCAGCTTGGTCAGAATTACGGTATGACCAAGGTGAATATCCGGAGCTGTCGGATCAGCGCCCAGCTTCACCCGCAGTGGTCGCCCTTCTTTCAGCTTGGCGATGAGTTCATCTTCCGGCAGTAAGTCATCCACACCGCGCTTAATTACCGCCAGTGCTTCTTCAATACGCACCATTCGGGTCTCCTAGATACGTAAAAACAGTCATTGTGAATGTTCCATACTACTGGATTCAGCAAGCAAGGCAAACCGGAACACAGGGGAATCGGCAGGATTATTCGGCCTGTAGAGCACAAATTTTCACAGAAAAGAGATTTACTCTGTTTTAGGGATACACAGACAAAAAAATACCCCGCAATAATAACGAGGTATTCTCTTTCTGGCCGGTACAAAACACCCGTATTCTGGCTCTATCCAGTTTAAATACTGAACGATGAACCACAACCGCAGGTACTTTTTGCATTCGGGTTTTGCACCACGAAGCGTGAACCTTCCAGACCATCAATATAATCGACTTCGCCGTCAATCAAATATTGTAGGCTCATCGGGTCAACCACCAGTGCAACACCGCTATTCTCAATCAGCATGTCACCGTCGTTAACTGCTTCATCAAACGTAAAACCATACTGGAAACCACTGCAACCACCACCGGTGATATAAACGCGTAATTTCAGGTTTGGGTTGTTCTCTTCCGCAATCAGCGTTTTCACTTTATTTGCCGCCGCATCAGTAAACTGCAGGGGAAAGGCTGGTACGTCACTCATTATTCTGTCTCCACAATCAGAAGCGGGCCGATTATCTAATACCTGACCAACGCGTTCAAGTATTGAGCATAATTATTGTGTGTGATTATCTCGCTATCGGCACACATAAACTGCCGGATTTCGGGAATCATACCTTAATGCCGACCCGCAACAGACACTATTTTACGGTTTGCACCTGTGCATCAGCGTTAGTATCTTCCATAACCGGTGGTGATGTTTGTTCTTGTGCTTGCTGCAATGCCTGTTGCTGGGCCTGCTTTTGTAACGTGCGCTCAAGCAGCACGCTATACAGCGGCCTACCACCGAGTGCCTGCGCAAGCAGTGTTGCGCCCAACACCGTGATCAGCATCGGTAAAATGAGCTGATAGTTCTCTGTCATCTCAAGCACCAGTACCAACCCTGTCAGCGGCGCACGTACGGTGGCGGCAAACAGTGCACCCATGCCGGCAATAGAGAATGTCGCAATTTCAAGGTGATATTGAGGAAACAACAGACTAGCAAATGTACCAAATGCCGTACCAAATAGCGTACCAATGGCCAGACTTGGGGCAAAAATACCGCCCGGAGCACCGGAGCAGAAACACATCAGGGTGGTGATCACCCGCGCGGCAAAAATCAGCATTAATGCGGTAATGGTGAAGTTGCCTTTTGCGGCAATCATCACCAAAGACATACCGTCACCCGAGACTTCAGGCACTAACAGTGCCAGCAAACCACACGTGCCACCAATCAAAGCACCGATTAACACAAATTTACGCCGCTCCCCGCCGTGCAGTGCAGCAAATTTATCTTGTGACCAAAACACCATGCGGTTAAACAGCACGCCAAACACACCGAAAAACATGCCCAGCACTAAAAATAGCCACAGTGAGTGTAGCGGCACAAACCCAAGCGCACCTAGCGGTAACTCAGGCACTTGCCCAGTAAAAAAGCGCACCATCAGGCAGGCCATGATCACACTCAGAAAAATCCCTTTAATCGAGATCATGCTGTAGCGAAATTGTGGGCGCATCTCTTCAATGACAAACAACACGCCGGCTAATGGCGCATTAAAGGCTGCGGTTAAACCACCGGCGGCTCCGGCGGCCAGCAGAGTATTACGAATCTCCGGATTTTTCCCCATCCGGAA
>NZ_JBOFRH010000174.1:0-1703 GCF_051650925.1 Plesiomonas sp. | reverse complement strand
GCAGAAGTTCACTGTGCCAGAGTCTGCAACTGTTAATTATAAAGGGCGTAGTGAGCCTGCAGTTTTCGATAAAACGGCGGATTCTGTATGGGTTTTGCAGGAAGATAAGTTAGAGCTGGTGGATGATCTGGTCCAACTGCATGCTGAGTTAGAACGTGGGCCGCAAGCAGGTGCTCAAGTTAAGCGTTACAGTACTATCACCTTTCATCAGTCGTATGGCTATGAAGAGTTTATCGAGGGCTTGAAGGCCAGCACAGATGATGAGGGGAATGTGCATTACTCGGTAGAGGCGGGCGCATTCTTAACGCTGTGTCGCCGAGCAGAGCAAGATCCAGAGCATCAGTACGCTATCTTCATTGATGAGATTAACCGAGGCAATATCTCCAAAATTTTCGGTGAACTGATCTCGCTGATTGAAATTGATAAACGCGCACACGGCGAACATCCAATGGCCATTAATCTGGCCTACAGTAAGCAGCCATTTAGCGTGCCTTCCAATGTCGATATTATCGGCACGATGAATACCGCCGATCGCTCGTTGGCGTTGATGGATACCGCGTTGCGTCGTCGTTTTGATTTTATTGAATTGAGGCCAAATTCTGCCTTGCTGACGGAAGTGCCGGGTATTGAATTGGGTGATGATGTGGTCATTAGCCTCAGTCAGTTGCTTACCACATTAAATGCCCGAATTGAGGCGCTGTATGACCGAGAGCATACCTTGGGCCATGCGTTTTTCTTCCCAGCCTACACCGCAGCCCGCAATGGCGATCATGCTCAGGCATTTAGTGCGCTGAAGCTGGCATTTCAAACCAAAATCTTGCCCCTGCTACAAGAGTATTTTTATGACGATTGGAGCAAAATCCGCCTTGTGTTAGGGGATAACCAAAAATGCAATGAACTGCAATTTATCCACCAGCGTAATGTGGATTACAAAGCCTTATTTGGTAGCCACTATGAGGCGGATAGCTTTGCCAGTGCGCAGCAATATGTGCTGGTGGGTGAGGCTGATCCGGTATGGGATAACAACTTAGCTTATCTGGCCGTGTATGCACCGGAAGATGCAAATCAGCGTCAGCTTACTCAAGTTAGCCAAAACAACGCACATGCAAGCACTCGCCAATCTGATGTCAAGCAGAATGAGTGAGTCGGTGAGCAGTAAAGATATTGCGCTGTTTGAGTATGCCTATTTAGTCAGCCAAGACAGTGATATTGCACAGATCCCACATGAGATTGCTGCAATATCGCCTGCGGCCTTTGCCTATTTAAGAAAAATGGCCTTAGGTGCAGAGCAAGAGAGCCGATTGTTTCGGCTGTGCTCAAAATTTGGTGTAGAGGCTTTGCAGGTTCAGCACTATGCAGGGGTGATATTCACCCCTGATGGTACGCAGATTGAGGTACTACCGAAACTAGGCCGACCCGCAGCCATCGGCAATGTGCAAAATCTTGCATCAGGCATGTCATCAAGCACCACATCAAATAATGCAACGCACTGTACTGATGCGCGTAATGCACTGCTGATCATGCTGCAAGCCTTAAAAGAGTTTGCGCATATTCAAACTGATTCGGCCAATATCCGCTGTCAAAAGATGTCACTGCTTGATGTGTTTATTAGCCAGTTTCTGGACTCGGTTAATGAGCTGGTTAGAAAGGGTATTCGCAGTGACTATGTTCGCTGTGAAGATAACATGAGCTACTTAAAAGGG
>NZ_JBOFRH010000173.1:0-1472 GCF_051650925.1 Plesiomonas sp. | reverse complement strand
AAATTCCGGGTCTGAAAAAGGCTAGCTGGTAATTTACCACTATTTGAATCACGGGAGTAAAGACAGATGAGCATGCAAGATCCGATCGCGGATATGCTGACCCGTATCCGTAACGGTCAGGCAGCGAAGAAATTTGCGGTCACAATGCCTTCTTCCAAGCTGAAAGTGGCAATTGCCAACGTGCTGAAAGAAGAAGGCTACATCGAAGATTTCAATGTTGTTGGCGACGCTAAGCCAGAACTAGAAGTTACCTTGCGTTATTTCCAAGGTAATTCAGTTGTGGAAAGCATTCAGCGTGTAAGCCGCCCTGGTCTGCGTATCTATAAGAAAAAAGATGTGCTGCCAAAAGTTATGGGTGGTTTAGGTATCGCTGTTATTTCAACGTCTAAAGGTGTGATGACTGACCGAGCTGCGCGTAAAGCGGGCCTTGGCGGTGAGATCATCTGCTACGTAGCCTAATAAAGGGGTAGGAAGAATGTCTCGTGTTGCTAAAGCACCAGTGGTCATTCCTGCCGGCGTAGAGGTGAAACTCAACGATCAGGTTATCATCCTGAAAGGCAAGAATGGCGAGCTGACTCGTACTATTCATCATGGCGTAGAAGTTAACTTTGCTGACAATGCAATCACTTTCGCTCCGCGCGAAGGCGTTGCAGGTGCAGACGCGCAGGCTGGTACTGCACGTTCACTGGTTAACAATATGCTGATCGGTGTTACCGAAGGCTTCCAGAAGAAGCTGCAACTGGTAGGTGTTGGTTACCGTGCGGCTCTGAAAGGCAACGCAGTTGCCCTGAGCTTAGGTTACTCACACCCAATTGAGCACCAACTGCCTGCTGGCATCACTGCTGAATGTCCAACTCAGACCGAAATCGTTCTGAAGGGTTCTGACAAGCAGTTGATTGGTCAAGTTGCAGCTGACCTGCGTGCTTACCGCCGTCCTGAGCCTTATAAAGGTAAAGGTGTACGTTACGCTGACGAAGTCGTGCGTATCAAAGAGGCTAAGAAGAAGTAAGGTAACACTATGGATAAGAAATCAGCTCGTATCCGTCGTGCGACCCGCGCACGTCGCAATATTAAAGAACTGGGTGCGACCCGCCTGGTGGTTCACCGTACTCCGCGTCACATCTACGCGCAAGTTATTGCAGCAAATGGTTCAGAAGTTCTGGCCGCTGCATCAACTGTAGAAAAAGTGATTGCTGAGCAAGTGAAGTCTACCGGTAATAAAGATGCCGCAGCCGTTGTCGGTAAAGCTGTTGCTGAACGCGCTCTTGAAAAAGGCGTTAAAGCAGTTGCTTTTGACCGCTCTGGTTTCAAGTATCACGGCCGTGTCCAAGCGTTGGCAGATGCTGCCCGCGAAGCTGGCCTTCAGTTCTAAGGTAGAGGTGTAAGATGGCTAACATCGAAAAACAAGCTGGTGAACTGCAGGAAAAGCTGATCGCGGTAAACCGTGTATCTAAGACCGTTAAAGGTGGTCG
>NZ_JBOFRH010000172.1:0-1516 GCF_051650925.1 Plesiomonas sp. | reverse complement strand
GATGCTCAAGAGCAGCGAGGATGAGGGCGACTTTGACAAGAACCCACTGCTGCGCTGGATCCGTAACCGCTTCAATGTCACCCACGAACTCGATGGCGAACATTTCTTTACCGTGCGTAACGGGATCCGTTTTGCCACTCCGATGTTCCTTGCTTTGGTGCTGGTTGAAATCAGTGACATCATTTTTGCGGTCGACAGTATCCCGGCTATCTTTGCCGTGACCACTGATCCGTTTATCGTCCTGACATCTAACATCTTTGCGATCATGGGCTTACGTGCGATGTACTTCCTGCTGGCAGACTTCGCCGATCGCTTTGCCCTACTGAAGTATGGTTTGGCGGTGATCTTAGTCTTTATCGGTATCAAGATGCTGATTGTGGAGTGGTACAAGCTGCCAATTCTGCTGTCGCTGGGTATCGTGGGCGCCATTTTAGCCATCTCCGTCATTGCCAGCCTGATCTACAGTGCTCGTCAAGGACGTGCCAGCCACTAAGACTGGATCGCCATAGGCAGAATACGCAACGTGTAATGTAATACACCGTTTCACCATCTGACCGATAATCCATAAAAAAGCCCGTTACGTTATACGTAACGGGCTTTTCTTATACCTACTGCACTTACCGACTATATTTCAGCGATAAACTCTCTTCTCAATGAAACCATACTTACGGTGTAACAGCGCACTGTCAGTCAAGACATTACATAACGCTTATAAAAAGCCGTTGTTATCATCATCGTCATCAAAAAAACCGCCGCCGTTATTGTCATCGGCACCGAAGCCGCCAAAATCACCGTTGTCATTGCTGTTATCGTTGCCGTTATCCGTAAATGCGCCATTTTTACCCGCATCACTCCACGGATCATTGATATCCTGACTCAACCCAAACGGGTTACTGCCATCGGTATTGCTCATCTGTGCTAACGAATCAGAGTTAGCTAAAAACGAATTAGCATCTTCCGAGGTTAATCCCGCCGCAGAGGCCGGATCGATAAAGTTATTGGTGATATTCTCCACCACCTCTGGAGCTGCCCCTGCGGTGCCCCATGCCCCTTCCCGCTCACCGGAGCTAAACAGGCCACTTAACGCATCGGAAATCAAATTCCCAGCAACCACCCCAGTCGTCATCGCCGCAGCGGTTTTCATAAAGCTACCAAACATAGATGGTTGATAGCTCGATACCGGCGGTGCAACTTGTTGTGGCGCCGCACCACGAACTCGATCGAACATGCTTTGGTTTTGGTAAGCGGCCAATTGCTGCTCTAAAGCCGCGACTTTATTCTTCGCTTCATTTAACGCCACTTCCTGCAAAATATTGCTCTGAGTCAGGCGATACAAGGCATCAGGCTGGGTCGCAATACTTTGGCTAATCAGCTGTTCGGCCTGCGGATCTTTGCTGGTCAGTGTATGTGCACGCAATCGCTCGGCCACACCCTCAATCATCATTTTTTCTTGCGGGGTCATAGACTACCTCTTACTACTTCTGATTACTGGCCCAACAGGCACATGTGATACGGG
>NZ_JBOFRH010000171.1:0-2874 GCF_051650925.1 Plesiomonas sp. | reverse complement strand
TGATCCCTTAATTGAGGGGATGCAAAACGCGTTCACACAGCAATACCCTAATGCACTCGATAACAGTGCTTATACCTCAATTATCAATGCGCAGCATTTTCAGCGGTTAATCCATTTATTGGATGATGCAAAAGAGCAGGGCGCAACCGTTATTCCGTTACAGCAACCGGCGATTGATGAAAGCCGTCGGCGAATCGTGCCGCATATTATCACCGGTGTTACAGATGATATGCTGATTATGCAAGAGGAGATCTTCGGGCCACTGTTGCCGATTAAAACCTACGATGTGATTGGCTCGGCACTGAGGTATATTCATTGTCGGCCAAAGCCTTTGGCACTGTATCTGATGACATCAGAGCCCTTTATCATTGAGATGTGTACTAAGCAAGTTCACTCGGGCGGCTTGTGTATTAATGAAACCATGCGGCATGCGGCAGTTGATAGTTTACCTTTTGGCGGAATAGGGGCCTCAGGTGTTGGCTGTTATCATGGGCCTGAAGGGTTTAAACAGTTATCACATCCTAAAGCGGTGTTACAGTATAAACGGGTCAATTTTAACTCACTGATTCACCCGCCTTACCGCTGGTGGCACAGTTTAGCCGTGCGCTGGTTATCTCGTAAATAGCGGGGATAACCCCGCTGGTATGATGCTGGTACGATAGAGCACCAAAGATAAAATACAAAGATAGAGCACAAATACCCGCTGATAATACGGTGTGTTATACCTAAGGTGTTTTAATCACCTAATCGGGTTTTTTGTAGCATGCTGTGCATAACAACCGGCGAATTATCTAAATACTCTTGTAAGCCCCGCGCACGTAAGTGGCATGCTGCGCACTCACCGCAGCCATCTCCGGCAATGGCGTTATAGCAGGTGAGCGTATTTTTCCGCACCCAAGATAAGCGGCCATAATGGTCAGCTAATGCCCATGTTTCTGCTTTATTTAGCCACATCAATGGAGTATCAAATTGTACTTCACGGCCCATTCCCAGCGTTATGGCATGGTTTAGCGCCCGTACAAATTCATCACGGCAATCAGGATAACCTGAGAAATCGGTTTCACAGACTCCAGTAATCACGTTTTTAGCGCCGATTTGGTAGGCATAGATAGACGCTAGCGTCAGGAATAAAATATTTCGCCCCGGAACAAACGTATTGGGTACGCCGTCAGTGCATTCGGTGGGTACGGGAATGTTATCGCGGGTCAGGCTGCTGATAGCCAGCTCGTTGAGTAATGTTACGTCCATCACCTTATGGGCGGTAACACCTAACTCTGTGGCTAATTGTCGGGCGATATCAATTTCTGCACGATGGCGCTGGCCGTAATCAAAGGTAATACAGTGAACTTCATCATAAATTGAGAGAGCCTGAATTAGACAAGTGGTAGAATCTTGTCCGCCACTGAATACAACAACTGCTTTTGACATGAGATTAACTTCTATACTTATGGTTGGCGGCGGCCAATCACTACATGGCGTACGCTGCGAAAATTCATGCAGATAAGCATAGAGAAAAGGTGTAAGTTGTGCACGCGTTAAATCATGTCATCATTTTAATGCTCTACGATGCGGAGCATTTATCGCATTGTTATTATTAAGATTTTTTATAAAGGCTTTCTATGTCGAGTGAACCCATTACGCCAAGTAAACCTGTTGCGCTGAACAAGCTTGCCACACTGAATAAATCCATTCGTGCTGATTTGGCCGGTACGGTTTTAAGCGTGCTGTTTATTGGCATCTTAATTATTGCTACTTTTTGGGTTGTGAACCCATTTTTGCCCGCGTTAGTCTGGGCAACCATGATAGTGATTGCTACATGGCCTATTTTACTGTTTTTCCAGAAAATACTGTGGGGCAAACGAGGGCTGGCCACATTTGTGATGACAACTGCACTGCTATTGCTGTTTGTTATCCCTATTTTGCTGGCTATCAGTACCATGGTAGAGAATGCTCCTGCGTTAATCGCGTGGAGCGGCAAGCTCTCTTCACTGGATATTCCGGTATTAGATAATCTGAGTAAGATCCCGTGGGTTGGGCCGAAACTGGCTGAAACCTGGATACAAATTCAAGCCAGTGGCGGCAAAGCACTGTTGAGCAAGCTAACGCCGTATATCGGTAAGAGTTTGAGCTGGATTGCCTCACAAGCGGGCAACCTTGGCATGCTGGTGGTTCATTTTATTATCACTGTGGTGATCTGTGGCCTGCTGTATAGCTCAGGTGAGCTGGCTGCTAAAGGGCTACGCCGTTTTACCCGTCGTTTGGCCGGTGAGCGGGGAGATACTGCGGTGATCTTAGCATCACAGGCGATTAGAGCTGTGGCGTTGGGGGTTGTGGTTACCGCACTGGTTCAGTCTGGTTTAGCCGGTGTAGGGCTATTTATTGCTGGTGTTCCTTACGCTATGGTATTGACTGTGCTGATGTTCTTACTGGGAATTGCTCAGTTAGGCCCTGCATTGGTGCTGTTTCCGGCTGTCGCGTGGATTTACTGGAGTGGTGATAATACGTGGGGTACGTTCCTGCTAGTATGGTCACTGCTGGTTGGGAGCATGGATAACTTTATGCGCCCAATGCTGATTAAGCGTGGTGCTGATTTACCGCTGATGTTGATCCTGACCGGTGTTATCGGTGGTTTGTTGGCGTTTGGTATTATCGGCTTATTTATCGGCCCTGTTGTGTTGGCTGTTGCTTATACACTGCTGGTGGCATGGATAAAAGAGGGTGAGCAATTGCAGGAGCTTCCACTAGAGTCTTCTGTAGCGTCTGCGCCGCTCAGTGATAAAGAGCATAGCTAAGAGGATCTTTGTGCTGGTTTGGTGTTTTTCACACTGTTTGTTATCAATAAAACAGTAATAAGGTACAGAGATAAAAAAATAG
>NZ_JBOFRH010000170.1:0-6451 GCF_051650925.1 Plesiomonas sp. | reverse complement strand
AACAGATGGTCGGGAATCAGCAGCGTCTGCTGTCAGATATCTCCCATGAGCTGCGAACCCCGCTGACCCGCCTACAACTGGCGACTGCGTTGGTGCGCCGCCGTCAGGGTGAGAGCAGTGAGCTGGCCCGCATTGAGACTGAGGCCCAGCGGTTAGATGGCATGATTGGTGATCTGCTCGCCTTGTCGCGTTTGCAGCTTAACAGCCATCTGGATCGCGAAGCGCTACACGCTGATGAGCTGTGGGAACCGGTGCTTGATGATGCCACCTTTGAGGCAGAGCAGAGCGGAAAAACGCTGGTGATTGAGGATGTACTGCAACCGTGGCCACTGAGCGGTAACCGTGCACTGCTCGAAAGTGCCCTTGAGAATGTGATCCGCAATGCCCTGCGCTATGCGTACCACACCATCAGCCTGCGTTTCCAGTGCGATACCGGCAGTGATGCACCGCGGATGCTGCATATTTTTATTGATGATGACGGGCCGGGCGTACCACCGGAAGAGCGCGAGAAAATTTTCCGGCCGTTTTACCGTACCGATGAGGCGCGAACCCGAACCTCGGGCGGAACGGGGTTGGGGCTGGCGATTGTTGATAACGCTATTCGGCAGCATCGCGGCACCATCAGTGCCAGTACCAGCCCGCAGGGTGGGTTGCGTGTCATCATTAGTCTGCCGTTGGCCGACTGATATTATACGGCCGTGGATTGTGTGCAGACCGGTTATTTGCCCGCCGGTCTGCATTTTTGCGCATTTTACCGCTGCGAGCTGATCGGGTATCCTGCCAGTATTCCATTAACAGTGATCAGTGAAACCATCAGTATGCTGAATATCGTTCTGTATCAGCCCGAAATCCCGCCTAATACCGGCAATATTATCCGTTTATGTGCCAATACCGGCTACCGGTTGCACCTGATCGAACCGCTTGGGTTTACTTGGGATGATAAGCGTCTGCGTCGTGCGGGGCTCGATTACCATGAGTTTACCTCTATCAAGCGTCACCATGATTATGCCGCTTTTCTGGCCAGCGAACAGCCGGAGCGTTTATTTGCCCTGACCACCAAAGGCACGCCTAATCACAGTGAAATTTGCTATCAGGCGGGGGATTTTCTGCTGTTTGGCCCGGAAACCCGTGGTCTGCCGGCTGAAATTTTAGACGTACTACCACCAGAGCAGAAAATCCGCATACCGATGTGTGCAGAGAGCCGCAGCATGAATCTGTCGAATACCGTTGCGGTTGTGGTGTATGAGTCGTGGCGGCAGTTAGGCTATGCAGGCGCACGCTAATTTGCGTGCGTGGTGAGGGCATGAATCACAGGTGTGCGTAAACCAGAGCTAACCTGACGGCGGCGGTTAAATACCGTCGCCATGCGAGAAGTGATGCCGCAGTAGGTCAAAATCCTGATCCATCTCAAGCGAGGGTTTTGCACAGCCCGGTCGCCCAACAATGCGTGCCGGAATGCCCGCGACTGTCGTGTGCGGCGGCACCGCCTGTAAAACCACTGAACCTGCACCAATCTTAGCCCCGCGCCCGACTTCAATATTGCCCAGCACTTTTGCGCCTGCGCCAATCATCACCCCTTCACGGATTTTTGGGTGACGATCGCCCGACTCTTTGCCGGTACCGCCTAGCGTGACATTTTGCAGGATAGACACATCATTTTCGACCACCGCAGTTTCACCAATCACAATACCGGTGGCATGGTCGAGCATAATCCCGTGGCCAATACGGGCTGCCGGATGAATATCCACGGCAAACACTACCGAGATTTGGTTTTGCAGATAAATAGCCAGTGACGTACGGTTTTGCTGCCACAACCAGTTTGCCACCCGATAGCCTTGCAGCGCATGAATACCCTTTAAATACAGCAGCGGCGTAGTACACATGCTGACGGCCGGATCACGGTCGCGTACTGCGCGGATATCTAACGCAGCACTTTCGATAATTCCACAATCGTGCTCGTGCGCCTCTTCAATGATTTCCCGCACAGAAATTGCCGGCATGGTGGCGGTAGCCAGTTTATTGGCAAGAATATAGCTGAGCGCATTGCCCAGATGGTTGTGCTTTAAAATCGTGGCGTGAAAAAAACTGGCCAGCATTGGCTCGCCTTCAACCAGTTGCCGCGCCTCTTGTTTGATCTCTTGCCAGATCAGATCCAGCTCCGGTTTATACATGCCAACCGACTCCACCATGACCTATAGACATAAGTATTATTCGTTTTTGCTGGCGCGTGCCAGCAGCGCAACAGCCGCTTCACGCGCATCTTTCCCGCAATAAAGCACCTGATAAATTTGCTCAGTAATTGGCATTTCAACCCCCAAGCGCTGAGCCAAAATATGCACCTCTTTGGTGTTGCGGTAACCCTCAACCACCTGACCGATACTTTGCTGTGAGGCATCGACGCTGTTGCCTTGCCCCAACATCAGCCCAAAGCGACGGTTACGTGATTGGTTATCGGTACATGTCAGTACCAGATCGCCCAATCCGGCCATCCCCATAAAGGTGGCGGGTTCTGCGCCAAGGGCTACACCTAACCGGCTCATCTCGGCCAAACCTCGGGTGATCAGCGCAGTACGTGCGTTAGCACCAAACCCCATACCGTCAGACATTCCCGCGCCAATGGCTATCACGTTTTTTACCGCGCCGCCTAGCTGCACACCGACAAAATCGGGGTTGTTGTAGACACGAAAACTTTTTCCGCAATGAAACAGGGTTTGCAGATCGGCAGAAAATTGCGGGTCAGTAGCGGAAACAGAAATGGCCGTTGGCATGCCTGCTGCCATCTCTTTGGCAAATGTCGGGCCAGAGAGAACGGCCAGTGGAATGGTATCACCCAGCACCTCACGCGCGACCTCTTCTAAAAGGCGGCCAGTATCCGCTTCCAGCCCTTTGGTTGCCCAGACAATCCGGCTTTCAGGGCGCAGGTAAGGCTTGATATTGGTCAGCACCTGACCAAACACATGGCTAGGAACAACAATCAGCAGATCACGGCTAGCTGCCACAGCAGTGGCTAAATCAGGTTCAATTTCCAGTGCTGCGGGGAAAGGAACGCCCGGCAAAAAGGCACTGTTTTCGCGCGAAGAGACCAGACTCGCCATGTGCTGTGGGTTATGCCCCCACAGCATGACACGGTGGTGATTACGAGCAAGGGTGAGGGCGAGAGCCGTACCGTACGAACCGGCACCGATCACTGTCATGGCGACATCTGGTTTCATCATTGTTTTATCTTCTTTTTTCGGCAACAAAACAGTATGGATTGCTGCAATTATGCTTGTTCAGTTTGGCCTTGCTGTGCTTGTTCTTGCAGGTAGTTCATGAACAGTGCATCAAAGTTAACTGGTGCTAAGTTCAGTTGCGGGAATGTACCGCGCGTTACCAAGCTAGTCACACACTCACGTGCATACGGGAACAGAATGTTCGGGCAGTATGCACCCAGGCAGTGCGCCATTTGTGAAGCATCAAGGCCGGCAACAGAGAAGATACCTGCTTGCTGAATTTCACACAGGAAAGCCACTTGCTCGCCCACGTTTGCAGTCACAGTCAGACGCAGAACCACTTCATAGGTGTTGTCACCTAGCTCATTTGAGGCGGTGTCCAGATCCAGTTTCACATCTGGCTGCCACTCTTTTTGGAAGATAGTTGGCGAGTTTGGCGCTTCAAAAGAGACATCTTTCGTGTAGATACGCTGAATTTGGAACAGGGTTTCACTCATATTTTGTTCAGACATGACACTTATACCTTCTAGTTTCGTTTCCTTGAAAACGGAGAGGATGCTTTGCCGGTATTGCCGCTACGCACATCTGTAGCGCTGACAGTGCGGCACACCATAGCAAAGCGTAATAGCAAACCAAATAACTTACTTTCCACGCGCCAATGGCAGGTGGGCGGCTGACCAGCCGGAAATCCCTTCGCTTAGCACGCTAACTTGCGTAAAGCCAAGCTTATGCAGGTTTTCAGCGGCACTGCGCGCGGTCATTCCGGTTGCACAGACCACAATCACCGGTTGTGCTTTGTGTTTTTCTAGCTCACCTAAATTGTTATCTTTAATCGCTGATGGCAGCATATTGATGCTATCAACGATATGACCTTTACGGTAATCATCCGGTGAACGAATATCGACCGCTACCGCATTTTCACGGTTTAGCAGTTGCGTGGCACGTGCATTATCCACGGTTTTAATGGGGGAAAAACGGCTCTTATAAGTGGTTACGATCACGGCCACAAATAGCCCAATCCATGCCACACTAAGAACGGTGTGACCCTGAATAAATTGCATGACTTGTTGCTGCATAGTGTTTCGCCATTAAGGGTGAATGAGTGAAAGAGGTCTGAGTATACCTGCCTATAACCGCAATTACAGCTTTCCCGCCCTTTGATAACTGCAATATGTGGGCGCATTGGCACTCAGCAATTCTTGTCGTCAGGTTGTCAGAGTCAAAGGCATGTGGTTTTGTTCCATCATTGGCTAAAATACACACAATTGGCGTACTGCAGCGCGTTTAGATCAAACACAAACAAGGGAAATGCCAAAAAGAAAAACCAGAAGAGAAAAAGTCTTATATTTTGCGGGATAGAGCGTTAAAACTCGGGCATGAAAAACATAGGGGCATAACTTGGTCGAGCAGTGTTTTGGCAACATCGCGTGCTAGTCAACGCGCATTTTCAACGCTGTGTAATATTTATTGGATAATAGAATGCAAAAAGCCCGCTCAAAGAGCGGGCTTTTCTTAATATGGTCGGTGAGAGAGGATTCGAACCTCCGACCCACTGGTCCCAAACCAGTTGCGCTACCGGGCTGCGCTACTCACCGAATGACGCGCATCTTAATCAGCACCGGCTAACTCGTCAACTGTTTTGTGGTTAAAGCAGTGCAACTGCGCTTTTATTGCCCTATTTGTGTGATTTATCAGCATCCTGCCTTGTCTGCGCCTTGTTTGGCTGGATCTGGATAGCGTCTGAATTTTCCTGTTTGACGGATAAGCCACCGTATCGGCGCGTATACAAAGGTCTTTTCAGGAAAGTGGCGATAAAGATGTAAGCGAGTTTCGTAAATAGGCAACAGAAAAAATCATGCAATCCTAAAATCTATGATGGCTCTCAGATAAATCGATTCAAATAGCTGTTATATTTTTCCGATTATGTTTGAGATCAGCCGTGGTCTGCACGTAGAGATTACACACAGCACGGGCAAATGATTATCACCTTATTGATTAGATCGTTGATTGGAGAGTACAAGCATGCGTCGTCCATTAGTTATGGGTAACTGGAAGCTGAACGGTAACAAAGCCATGGTGCAAGATCTGATCGCAGGTCTGAACACGGAACTGGCCGGTGTTGAAGGCTGTGGCGTAGCCATTGCCCCTCCGGTGATGTATCTGGCGGAAGCCCAGCGTGCATTAGCAGGTTCAGCCATCGTATTGGGCGCACAAAACGTTGACGTTAACGTGGCAGGTGCATTTACCGGTGATATCTCTCCTGAGATGCTCAAAGAGTTTGGTGCACAGTACATTATCATTGGTCACTCTGAGCGCCGTACTTACCACCATGAGAGCGATGCGTTCATCGCGCAAAAGTTTGCTGCGCTGAAAACAGCCGGCCTGACTCCGGTTCTGTGTATCGGTGAAACTGATGCACAAAATGAAGCCGGTGAAACCGAAGCGGTTTGTGCCACTCAACTTGATGCCGTACTGACCACGCTAGGTGCACAGGCACTGATGGGCGCGGTGATTGCCTATGAACCTATCTGGGCTATCGGTACCGGCAAATCAGCGACCCCAGCACAGGCACAAGCGATTCACGCGTTTATCCGTGGTCACATTGCCAAGCATGATGCGGCAGTGGCAGAGCAAGTGATCATCCAGTACGGCGGTTCAGTAAATGCGGCGAATGCAGCAGAGCTGTTTACCCAGCCAGATATCGATGGTGCGCTAGTTGGTGGTGCTTCACTGAAAGCTGATGCCTTCGCGGTTATCGTTAAAGCGGCGGCGAAAGCAAAAGCCTAATCCTATGGCTTGCGGGCCGCAAGTGAGCGTGCTACCCGCATGTTTGCTGCGTTTTCCTGCTCACTGACGTGAGTGAAAAATACCAATCCGGTGCCGTATTTTTACGCACCGGATTTTTTTATGCCAATGAGCGTATCAACGGTCAGCACCCGTGCGACTTTGGTCAGCATCCGCAGGGTGGCGTGTTGATCATCATCACTGGCCGCAATACAGCAGTCACCGACCACCGTGCAGATAAAATCCTGATCGTGCGCCTCGCGTACCGTACTTTGCACCACCAAATCAGTGGCACAACCGGCCATGACCAACTCGGTGATGCCTGCCGTCCGTAGCCGTAACGCTAAATCGGTGCCACACCATGCGCTGACGCGGTGTTTGGTGATCACCTCTTCCCCTGCTTGTGGTGCAAACGCCGGATAGAACTCTCCGCCCCAACTACCATCTTTAAATGC
>NZ_JBOFRH010000169.1:0-3213 GCF_051650925.1 Plesiomonas sp. | reverse complement strand
GTGGCGGTATTGCAGTTTTTAACGACTCAACAGGCTCTCTTTACCACGGTGCTGGACAATAGCTGACAGTTGCGCAACACACAGGTATACTCTGCGCCGTAGGTCAGTCTATGCCGGTGTTGTATCTTCTGTTTTGTAGGCAAAACCGGCTGTGGCTGATAAATTTCTGGTATTGGGTTCCCTCACCCCAACTAACAAAAAGGTGGACGTGTCATGCTCTCTTTTAGCCGCGACCAGCAGCGCCATGCGCTGATCTGGCTGGTTTTGTTTCATGTTTTTATCATCGCTTCAAGTAACTATCTGGTGCAGTTGCCGATCACGATTTTTGGTTTTCATACCACGTGGGGCGCATTCTCGTTTCCGTTTATCTTTTTAGCCACTGATTTAACGGTCAGAATTTATGGTGCGGCAATGGCGCGCCGGATCATTCTTGCTGTGATGTTGCCTTCGTTACTGATCTCGTATGTGGTTTCTGTGCTGTTTTTGGCAGGAAGCTATCAGGGGTTCGCTTCACTGGCGACATTTAATCTGTTTGTGGCGCGGATTGCGGTTGCCAGCTTTATGGCGTATCTGCTCGGTCAAATCCTTGATATTAATGTTTTTAACCGTTTACGTCAGATGAAGGCGTGGTGGTTGGCACCGATGGCATCTACGCTGTTTGGTAATATCAGTGATACCGCATCGTTCTTCTTTATTGCCTTCTATAAAAGCCCCGATCTGTTTATGGCCCAGCATTGGGTAGAGATCGCGCTGGTGGATTACACCTTCAAACTGATTATCAGTTTGGGGTTGTTTGTGCCGGCATACGGTGTATTGCTCAATTTTCTGCTCAAACGTCTGACACATACACCAGAAAAAGCGGTGTGGGTGCAGCAAAACTAACGCTGTCTGTATCAGCCGAGTAAACAACAAAAACGGGCAGCGGAGGGCATGCCCGTTTTTGTTTTAGCCTGTTAGCGAGATTATTAGCGACGTTATTCGCTGAGTTATCAGGCCAGTGCTTGGGCCAATACGGTGATCGGGTGCTCGCAGCGTTTACTGGTCGACATCTCAATCTGCCATTTGCAGGTTTCACAGTCAGACACCACAAAATCAACCCCGCTCTCTTCAATCTGGCGGAACAGTGGTGAGCCGATAGCCTGTGAGGTGTCGTAATTCTCTGATTTAAAACCGTATGTTCCGGCAATACCACAGCATTGTGAGTCGAGCATAATCAGCTCTATTCCCGGAATACGTTGGAGTAAATCAAGGGTATAGGGAACCCAGCCCATTTTTTCCATATGGCATGGCGTGTGGTAAGCCACTTTCAGCGGAGTGTGTTTGAGCGGCAAGGTACGGCCAGCGCTGAGTTCACGGTATAAAAAGCGGGTGACCAGATCGATGTGGCTGCGCACTTTGCTGTTGTCTATCCCCAAAATATGCGGGTACTCATCGCGCAGCGTGAAGGTGCAGGTGGAAGAGGTGGCCACAACCGGCAACCCTTTTTGTTCCACGGCGGTTTCCAGATGCTTCACGTTGAAGCTGGCCTGTTTTTTTGCTTTTTCGGTAAACCCGTTGGCAATCAGCGGTACGCCGCAGCACTTCTCTTTATCCAGCAACTGTACGCCAAGCCCCATGGCATTAAATACGCGGATCAGATCTTTACCCAGTTGTGGATGGTTGTAGTTGACATAGCAGCCGTGAAAATAGGCGATCTGCTCGGCATACTGGGCCTGCTTGTCTGCCGCATGTTTGCGATACCAGTTGCGAAATGTACCGTGTGAATACTTGGGCAGTTCACGGCGGTGATCGACTTTCAGTGCGCTGTCGAGCAGTTTGCGTACGGGCTTTAAGCCGGTAGTTAGGTTGATGATGGGGGCAAACGGGGTTGAGAGTGAGCCCATCAGATCGGTATGGCTTAAAATCGCATCGCGCAGTGTCGGTTTTTTCTGGCTGTATTGGGCACGGGCGCGTTGAATAATGTCACCAATTTTGACATCAGACGGACAAGCTACTTCGCAGCGTTTGCAGTTGGTGCAATATTTCAGGGCTTCATCATACAGATCAGGGTCTTTGAGCCGTAGGCGCTCACCATCAGGGCCGGCCTGCTTAGGGCCAGGATAGAGCGGGTTGACCTTCGATACCGGACAAAACGTAGTACAGGCGGTACACTTTATGCAGCTTTCAAAGCTTGAATCGGGGGTGATGCTCATGCGTGGGCCTCCTGACGTTGCAGGATCTGTTCTGCTACGGTAAGTGCAGTGGTGACGGACACACCGGCACCGCAGCCAAGATAGATAGGATCATAGCCAC
This sequence comes from Plesiomonas sp., assembly GCF_051650925.1. NCBI lineage: Bacteria > Pseudomonadati > Pseudomonadota > Gammaproteobacteria > Enterobacterales > Enterobacteriaceae > Plesiomonas > Plesiomonas sp. The sequence continues at coordinate 921 of NZ_JBOFRH010000169.1, read as the reverse complement.
CGAGCACCGAGCCGATGACATATAAATTCTCAATGGTTTTTCCTGCTTTGCGGGCGCGTAACTGATTATCAACCTGTGCGCCGAACTGTAAAAACGGCTGACTGGTCAGAAACTGTGGGTTGCTCCACTGTGCGCGTTCTCCGGTATCAACCACATCCAGCCCAAAAATAGGCTCACGAATACGGTCAAATTCGGCGACTAAACCGTTGCTGAAAAAGCTGCCGCTGGCCAGCACGACATAATCGGCTTGTACCGGAATATCCTCATGATTTCGGGTATACAGTGCCTGCACGCGGCCGGACTCAAGCGTTGCGCTGCGCACCTGATCGCCGTTCATTAGCAGACCACCGAGCTGTTGAAAACGGCGTTTCAGAGCCTGTTGTAGTCGAATACCCAGCACTGAGGGTGGCAAGGTCGGCAATTCGAGCAGTGTTAAACCGGTCAGTGTTTGCAGACGAGCCAGCAGATCGTGCTGCTCAAGCCCCAGTACTGCCGGTAAAATCACAGTTTGTGCTTGTTGCGCGGCCCGTTGCAGTTCGGCGGCCAGTGGTGCTAGGTTAGTGAGCTGTTCGAGCACGCGGGCAATGTTGACTGAGCGAAACTCACTGGGGTTTGTGCGCAGCAGATCAAGTTGCGGCAAGGTCAGGTGGTCGGTAACGATATCGCAGTGACGGTACAGCGGGTGTTCGCGCAGTGTTGCGGCCGCCATTTCCGGCTGGAAATCATGGAAGCCTTCGATGCCGATCAGCGCAATTTTACTGCGCATAGCAACAGAATCATCACTGTGCTCTGCGTAGGAAGATAACGGATGTACCGGCACTGATGCTGGGCTTAACCAAGTGCTGCGCAGGCTGCCAAGCGGGGTCATCCGTAGATGATTGTGTTGTGCCGAGCCGTGCATCAAGATGCCGCTGTCGGCCA
>NZ_JBOFRH010000168.1:0-1041 GCF_051650925.1 Plesiomonas sp. | reverse complement strand
CGATGGCGGTGGCACAAAACATCGGGGGTATTCCAGCGATTACCGCTGTTGCCGTTATCTATGTGGGTTTGCTGGGCGCGGTGTTTGGCCACATTTATATGCGTTGGCTGAAAATTCGTCATCCTTCTGCTCGCGGTTTGGCGATGGGTAATGCTTCTCACGCCTTAGGTACTGCACGCTGCGCGGAAGAAGATTATGTGGAAGGTGCGTTTAGTTCACTGGCACTGGTAATTTGTGGTGTGATTACCTCACTGATTGCGCCTTTCATCTTCCCTGTGCTGGTCAAATTGTTGGGATAAGGGCTCTTCCCTATCCCACGTTTTCTATCCCCTGTTTTACTCCTAGGGGAGTAGAGCGTGCTGATATGACGCACGCTCTACAGGTAAGAATGCTTCACTGTCTCATTTTCTGGTCATTCTGGTCATATTGGCTGTTAGTTTGAGTTTTTTATTTTGAGATGAGTGTTGGGCAATCAGGTTACGGTTGAACTCCCGCATACCCTGCCCGTATTTCAGCGAAATCATCTTGTTGTTTCATAGCCTCCTTCTAGGAGGCTTTTTTTGGCCGTCAGACTTTGGCCACGACAGCGCACACAAGAACTTTTCATGTGTACGGCTCAGGATGTTTGCACCATTTCTGGCTCTGGTTTGCCTAGCTATACTGGTAAATACCTATAGTTCCATTAACTCATCGCGTGCTGCGCAGGTTTATCTTGGTGAAGATATGGCGGAATACGTGCGACAGATCTCACATCATGAAATGCAATAACGCGCAATTGCATAGTTAAGTGATCTTAATCACACTTTATTGCATGGCATATCTCTAAAATCCTGATCCCATCAATAAACAGGAGTACAAAGCGGATGCAAGAGAGAATTAAAGCCGCCCTTGCCAACCTGCCAGCGCCGTTATCTGCCGCATTAACCCCGTATTTATCAGAAACTGGTTTTGCTGGCTGGTTGCGCGCTGAAGACGTTTCCGCTATTTGTTCGGTAACCGGACTGGATGTACCAGCGCTGTCATTGGCGTTATTGCCCGTTG
>NZ_JBOFRH010000167.1:0-1327 GCF_051650925.1 Plesiomonas sp. | reverse complement strand
GACAAAAGAAGCTGCTGCCGACCCTGCTGGATCAAGGCGCCGACGCATTTTCTTCGATCCTCGTCTCCGGTGGTAAACGCGGACTGGACATCGAACTAGCACCTCAGGATTTACTCACTGTATTAAATGGAAAGTTGGCACCCATAGCCAAAGAGGAGTGACCCCATGCGCAACGCGATTCTGTTTTCCTGTGCTTTGCTGATCAGCAGCCCACTGCTGGCCAATCCGCTGAGTGAATGCACCACCAGTGGTCAAAATCACCAGCAAGTGACTGACTGCCTGACTGCGCGCCTCGATGCGGCGCAGAAAAAAGTCCATGCGACCATGGTAAAACAGACCGCCGCGATGCAAGAGTTGGAAGGTCTGAGTGCCGGCGCGAAAGGTGCCAGCGCTGCATTGCAAGATGCGCTGAATAGCTACAACACATACAGCGATAAGGTTTGTACCGCCAAACGTCTGCAATACGCCTCCGGTAACGGTGCCGGCCAAGCGGAGTTAGCCTGTAAAATCGAAGTTGCTGAACAATTTGCAGCCTTGATGGACTAACCGCCACCGCTCAGCCGCCGCAACTCAGGCTGCGGTTGGTTGCCTTGGTTACTCGCGGCAGTAAGTGGACTTATTGTGCGTACTGTCTATATAGCTATATAAGCATTCTTCATGCTGTGCATAGACAGTGCGCCCTATCCGCTTGGTCTGATGAACGTGAACCCGTAACACTCGTTAGCGACATGGTTACTGATAGCTTTTAGCGGCGTTGATGCCCGGCGCAAATCGCGCTCATCACACAAATACTGGAAAATCTTACGCTCTGTTCACAAAATAGCGAAAAACCGCCTTTTAAAACAAATAATTAACAACATGACAAGCCTCAGTAATCGCATGAAAAATTCTCTCTTTATAACAATGAGTTATTGAGTGAGTGGTTGTTATACCATAACAGTATCTGCGTTACTGCCTTGCTAATAAGGCAAATATTCACTTTTTGCCTCCGCCAGTCTCTAAACTCAATTTAGCCATTTTTGTTGATACAGATCACATTTTTATCATCTAAAATGTTTATTTTTTATTCATTTTTTTATGCCAATTGCTATCGACAAAGATCACAATTGATCATTTATTCAACAATAGATTTTACCTTGATCACATTTCGCAATATTAATTGATGAATTATCACTCAATATGTGACTGTTGGTTTTTATCAGTCACATAAAAGGCTACTTGGCGTCCGATTTGATTAACTCGCACACAATCCTATAATCAACTCAGTTTTACGGCACCGCCGAACTTCATAATTCATAACAACATCCTCTAGGATGACGACTCACTG
>NZ_JBOFRH010000166.1:0-1052 GCF_051650925.1 Plesiomonas sp. | reverse complement strand
ACATCCGCCTCTCGACTCCCGGCAGTATTGGCCTTCTCATCTACCCTTGGCTGCTAGAGCTGCAGCAAACCTACCCGACGCTCAGTATCCAGCACCGCTTTGCCCCCACCACCGATATCATCTCTGCCGTGCTCGAAGGGCGCAGTGATCTGGGCGTGGTCGATCAAGCGCCTGAACACCCCAGTCTGCATGCCGAACCCTTGGCGCGCGAACCGCTGTGTCTGGTAGTCCCCGCTTCTCTTGCTGAAGTCAGCTGGCCAGCGTTGCAGACATTAGGTTTTATCGATCACCCTGATGGTCGCGCGATGGCATTGCGTTTACTTAGCCGTCAGTTTCCTGGCCAACGTTTAGATGACATTCCAGTCCACGGTTTTACTAACCAAATCAGTTTGATCCTTGAGCCGGTGGCGCGAGGTCTGGGCTTTACCGTACTTCCGCGCTTTGCGGTGACCGCATTCGCCAGATCTGAATTAATCCGCGTGCATCACAGTGAATCGCCAGTTATCGATACACTCTGGGCCATTCACCGCGCCGAATGGCCGCTTCCGGCACGCTATCAGCAATTATTAAGCAACATTAAACTGCGTATTACACAACAAAGTCAGGCAAACGGTGCGCAATAAAAACGTCGCGCTGTGTTATATTGCGTATATTTAAATATATGCAATATAAAAAACTAATAGGTGATAAGTTAATAGATAAACCCAACCCCAAAAAGGGATAAAACAACATAAAGCAAAAGAAGATAAAAGGATAAAACCACGCCAACAGTCTACCCTACCCACAGGGCACAACAGCAAGGAAGGCGTAATAACTGATTAAAAAACAAAACATAAATAACACTGCAAGATAGGTATCAATATCACTGCCGTTATAGTTTTCCCACAGCAAGAAATGCTATGATTAACAGATGTGGCCATTAATTGAGCATGACAGTGCCGCGCGAGTCATCTCAACAAAAGCGTTGTCTAAAGAAAGAATAACAGCGTTTTATTTCAACATCGCAGCAATATCCAGAATAAAAGTAAGGGCTATAGCGGGCTCTTTGCACA
>NZ_JBOFRH010000165.1:0-1003 GCF_051650925.1 Plesiomonas sp. | reverse complement strand
GAGTCACGGGAAACGTTTGATTTGGTGAACTTCAAACGCATCTTGTCACGCTGGCAAAATGCCTTGGAAGGGAAGGGCTGGAACGCTTTGTATCTGGAAAATCACGATCAAGCGCGCAGCATCAATACCTTTGCGGATGTCGATAACTGGTACGCTAGTGCCACAGCGTTAGCGACCTGTTATTTCTTGATGAAAGGCACGCCGTTTATCTATCAAGGCCAAGAGATTGGCATGGTGAATCATCGCTTTGCATCGCTGGATGATTTTCAGGATGTCTCGGCCCGTAATCTGATGACTAAGCTCAGACAAAAAGGCAAAACCGATACGCAAATCTTGGCGTTGTTGAACCAAGTCTCACGCGATCATAGCCGTTTGCCGATGCAGTGGAATGACCATGCCTTTGCCGGTTTTTCCGCTGTACAACCGTGGATCACCGTAAACCCCAATTATCGGCAGATGAATGTGGCGCAGCAGCAAGCTGACTCCAATTCAGTATGGCATTTCTATCGCCGCTTGATTGCGCTGCGCAAAGCTAACCTAAGTTTAATCACGGGCCGCTACCAGCTGTTATTAGAAGACGACCCGCAAATCTATGCCTACCAGCGTGTTGCCGATGACGCCATTTGCACCATCATCACCAATTTAAGTTCCCGTGATGCGCAGGTGGATTTGGATATCGCGGCGCTGGGCGAGTGTGTGCTGCATAACCAGCAAACCCGTGATGGCGCTGCGGCGCTCACTGCCAGCGAATGTGTATCACCGTATTCGGCTTACGTATTCATCCAAAAAAATACGCAATAACTTTCTACTATGTGTGTAACGCGCATACTCACTCAAGGAACGGATTATGAGTAAATTGTTGTCGTTTGATTTTTGGCAGCGATTCGGGAAATCCCTTATCGTGGTAATTGCGGTAATGCCTGCCGCAGGGTTGATGATTTCACTGGGTAAAGTGGTTGGCATGTATGCCGGTGGCATAGGTTTTATTGAAACCTTTGGCAGC
>NZ_JBOFRH010000164.1:0-1634 GCF_051650925.1 Plesiomonas sp. | reverse complement strand
CATACACCTTATCTTCTTCGCCTGATGTTTCCACCAATTTAAGTATTACCGTGCGCCGTATTGCGAACGGGCAAGGCTCGACATGGCTTACCGAAAAGGTGAACGTCGGAGATACGCTGTGGCTCAGTGATGCCCAAGGTGAGTTTACCTGTGCATCGCACCCTGACAATGCACACTATCTGCTGCTGGGAGCCGGTTGCGGGATCACGCCGCTGATGTCAATGGCGCGCTGGCTGTTAGCGTTTCGCCCACAGACACACATCACGTTGCTGTATCACGCCAGTGATGCCGCGGCTCTGATTTACGCCGACCATTGGCAGCAACTGGCCGCCCGCTTTCCACAGCAACTCACGGTTCATCTACTTGCCCGTCAGCCGTATTGGCCTGATGATCTGCGTTCACGGCTAAATCAAGCTACCTTGGAAATGCTGGTACCGGACATCCATGAGCGGATTGTGATGACTTGTGGCCCTGAGGGCTACATGCAAAGCGCGGTACAACTGGCTAAGACATTAGGTGTACCGGCGGAGCAGATCCATCAAGAAGCCTTTTTCACTGCCACTGCCAGTGAAGCGGTCGCTCATACAGATAACGAAAACGCCAGTTCTTTTAATGAACAAGCCGCCGCCCCTAACACGGTGCGTATGCATATTCGTCATGCTTTACGTGACATCGATGTGCCACTGGGTACGTCACTGCTTGCCGCCATGGAGCAGCATAATCTACCAGTATTTGCCGCTTGTCGCGCCGGTGTTTGCGGCTCATGCAAAGTGCAAATTATCGAAGGCGAGGTCGACACCACCAGCCAAAGTGGACTGACGCAAGCAGAGATCGAGCAAGGTTATGTATTGGCGTGCAGCTGCCGAATTAAACAGAACATCACTTTGGCCTAAGTAAATATCTTACAGGCATCGAGCTAAGCCAATAAATAAGCCAAGTTATCCGCAGATTTTCTGCGCAGCACTCACCGTGAGCAAACCACCTTCGAGATCCCGTACAAAAAAAACGGCCAACATTGTTGTTGGCCGTTTTCTTACGCAAACAGTAAAAGTATCCGTATTACTTTTTGTCGGATGACTCACTACTGGTAGCACTATCGTCACTGTTTTTGTCGCTGTCTTTATCAGTAAAGATACCGTGTCCAGAGTTGAGTAGCATCGAAACCAACATATTATTGTCGATTTCTTCACCGTTTAAGATCCGAGCTAGAATTTCGCTACCAAATAATTGCGGCGACAAAATGATATCTGGCTGAACTTTCTTAATCTTATTCAGGTTTTTGCTGTCACTGACCGCCAATACAGTTTTGACATCTTTGCTCAAATCTTTGGCTGACAAGACCACGAACGCATTATCGGCATCATTATCGCTCAATGCCAAAATCGCTCGGCAGCTATCGATACCGGCTTTTTTCAGCACGGCGCTGTCATTACTGTCACCAGAGATAATATCGAACTTGCCACCTAAACGCTGCTCCAGTTGATTGGCTTCATCCTCCGACAAATTAGTGATAACGGTAACATTTTGACCACGTTGCTTGAGCTGCAAAATAGTATTGATCGCCAAAATGGAATGTCCGCAGACAATAAAGTGATCTTTACGATTCATAGTATGCTTGTTCCCTTTCACTAGTC
>NZ_JBOFRH010000163.1:0-3295 GCF_051650925.1 Plesiomonas sp. | reverse complement strand
AACCACCAATCGCGGACACTGGAAAAGTTACTGATGCAAAACCGCATCCCATACAAAATCTCTGGCGGCACTTCATTTTTTGCCCGCGCCGAAATTAAAGACATCATGGCGTATCTGCGTCTGCTGACCAACCCTGATGATGACACCGCTTTTTTGCGCGTGGTTAACACTCCCCGCCGTGAAATTGGCCCTGCCACGCTTGAGAAACTCGGCACTTGGGCGCATACCCGTAATAAAAGTCTGTTCGCTGCCAGCTTTGATCTGGGGCTAGAGCAACATCTACAAGGGCGTGGTTTGGATGCTCTGCGGCAGTTTACCCGCTGGATTGTGGAGATTGGTGATCGGGCAGGGCGCGGCGATCCGGTTGCCGCACTACGCGATTTGATTCACGGCATCCACTATGAAGCGTGGCTGAATGAAACCTCGCCAAGCCCGAAGGCCGCCGAGATGCGGATGCGTAACGTCTCCACCCTGTTCGGCTGGATCACCACCATGCTCGAAGGCGATCAACACAACGATAATGAGCCGATGACCCTACCACAAGTAGTGCAACGCCTGACCCTGCGCGATATGCTGGAGCGCGGTGAAAGTGATGATGATGCTGATCAGGTGCAACTAATGACCCTGCATGCATCTAAAGGGCTGGAATTTCCGCATGTGTTTTTAATCGGCATGGAAGAGGGCATTTTGCCGCATCAAAGCAGCATGGATGAGGATAATGTGGATGAAGAGCGCCGATTAGCCTATGTAGGTATTACCCGTGCGCAGAAAACCCTGACCTTTAGCCTGTGCAAAGAGCGCCGCCAGTATGGTGAGCTGATCCGCCCCGAGCCAAGCCGTTTTTTACTTGAACTGCCGCAAGATGATCTGAACTGGGAGTTGCGTAAAGCCCCCGCCAGTGCTGAGCAACGTATGCAGACCGGCCGTGCCGGTGTCGCCGGATTGCGCGATATGCTGGCAAAAGCCAAAAATAAACCCAGTTAATGATACTAACGGCGTGATTTACGAGTTTGCAGATAACGGGTATTGAGCAGATTCACCAGCAGTAATGAGCGTTTTTCGCCATCGGGCTCAAGATAGATGGCGGATAACCCCTCTACCCATGAGGCCTCTGACTCAGCAGTATCTGCTGACTTTTTATCATTACTTGAATGATTGCTCTGATTGGTGAGTGGCGTATTCACGTTGAGCTTTTCAATGCCCTGCAGTGGCGCAGTCTGTGTAGATTGTGTTACTGAGGTCTGCTCTGTGGTGGTATCCAGAAAGCTTGGATCAAAGCTGGCATAAGAGTGCTCAAGACCACGAACAACCTCATCCGGCACTTTTGCCAGATCATCACCAAAGCGTACCACGCGTGCCACACCACGGGTGGCATGCACCTTGGTGACACTGAACACATCAGGGTCAAAGTGTACAAACAAGTAGTTGGGAAACAGCGCTTCCTGCTCTTCTCGCCAATGCCCGCGGCGTAACTTTTTCACCGTCAGTACCGGGCAAAAATGGCGGATAGCCTGCATATCTAAATGCTGCACCGCCCGCGATTGTTGCCCGCGTTTACAATAGAGAAGATACCAAGCATTCATAAGTGTTTGAGTACATTAAATTAAATTCATACCGTATTAGTAACAATTATGTCATAAATAACCGGAAGCTAATAAGAGGAATACTCTTAAATTTGGCTAACCTCCGCTATAATATGTAATAAGAGTTGTACTCAAATCTCTGCATGACCGTGTTATACCTGCCTGCTGTATTGTGTTATGCGCCCACTGAGTCACGCGCTCATAATAACTCGCGCATAAAATAATCAGCCGTTAATAAGCAGCAGGCATGGTAGCTGTGCGGTATAAGCCCCGATTACAAGCCTTGAGTCATGTACTCAATGGCAGCTTTGATCTCATCATCACTGCAGTCAGTACAGGTTCCGCGCGGTGGCATTTGATTTATCCCGCTGATGGCGTGTTTTTGTAGCGTATCAATGCCTTGCTTCAGGCGCGGCCCCCAGAGTGCAGCATCACGGAACTTCGGCGAACCCAGTACACCTGAGCCATGGCAGGCAACACAGGCACCGTTATACACCTGCTCACCGGTACGCGGCCCGGCAGGTTTGGCCGCTGCTGCTTTATCTTCAAGATACACACCGCCGACCGGTTTTATCCGCTCGTTAATCGCATCGTGCGACATATCTACCGCCCACACTGTAGAAGAAAGGCTTACCAGCAGCACTGCAAGGGTCTTCACTGACCGAGTTATCCGTGTCTTCACCGTATTGCTCCCAAGATAAATACGTTTATATGTTTGTGCTTGCTTATTTTTTGCGCGATATTACCGATATTACGTTAGTTGCTTATTAGCAACCGGTGACATAGCCTATTTTTAAGCTTCACCAAACGCGCACTTTGTTGCGCGATTATAAGTTAACTGTAAATAAAATGAAGTGAATAATAACGTGATTTTGTGTCATGTTTATAGCTAAAATGCGAGGCTAACGGCAGGTTTACAGACTGATACGGACTATTTCAGCGTTACATTTGGCGCAGCTCGCACATTCCCTTATAATCAGCGCGCGAAATTTTTCGGAATAGATCACACGAATACTGAGTAAATTAAGCGGAGTACTGGCAAGGGTTGTGACCCAAGGACGAGTATTTTTATGGATATTTCCTGCGCTTATCAAAAGGTTACATATCATTTTCACGCTACATTCAGCACTTTAGGAGCTGCAACCTAAGGGCGGTAGCGTGTGCGTTTACCTACAAATCATGTAATTCTCCTATTTTTAATGACAGGCCTTCTATTTCATGTCTAAAACACCTGAGCCACAACCGAACCCGTATTTAATGCCACAGGGCGCGTACCCACTGTATATGCAGCAGCCTTCACACCACAGTGATGAAATAGACCTGTTCGAGCTGGTTGGCACTTTGTGGCGTAAAAAGTTAATCATCATTGCGGTGATGTGCGTTACGACCTTGCTGGCGGGGGCATATGCATTTACCGCGAAAGAGCAGTGGACAGCTAAAGCCTATCTACAGGCCCCGCGCGTAGCTGATATGGGGAATTACCTTGATTTGCGCCGAACATATGAGCGTATTTTAGATAACAATGTGGATACAGGAAAGCTGGCCGAGCGGTTGTTTTCTGATTTGATGCTGTTAGCTCAATCACCAGATGAAAAGATTGCTTTTTTAAAGCAAAGTGATTATTTCAAGCAGTTAGAACAGACGCTGAGCACTCCGTTAGAAAAGCAAGCATGGTTAAATAAAGCCGTTGAGTCAGCATTAGTGATTACGCC
>NZ_JBOFRH010000162.1:0-1171 GCF_051650925.1 Plesiomonas sp. | reverse complement strand
GCGCCACAGCGGGAGTTTGTGCAAAAACCATGGGCTGCTGCGCCAGATTGTAGCGGTGCAACGTTGCGCCTTGCTGTTTAAGCCACTCAACATCACCAGAGAATGTCACTAATGCCTGATCAACATCGGTACCACACACACCACTCGAACAACACAACGCAGGATCAAAGACTTGAATTTGCCGCATGATCTATTCCTTCATCAATCTCATTGAAACCAGCAAGATGGATGACAACACGAGCATTGCCCTTCATCGCGTTTGCTCTTGTCATCATCGCCAAACTCATTATTACAACTATACAAGAATAATTGAAACGATCAACGCATGAACACCTCCATCTGGATATGGCTAGTGTTGTTTACTGTTTACACAACATTCGGCACGCAAAAATTCAATGATGTCTTCCAGCACCGAGTATTGCGATACACACAGGAGGGTACGGCTCTCTCTATTTTGCTTAACCAGCCCAACCGACACCAAGGCGGCAATATGATGACTCAATGTCGACGCTGGTATGGCTAACTGTTTTTGTAATTCACCGACTGGTAACCCCTGCTCACCAGCTTTGACCAGATGTTTAAAAATGAACAACCGAGTCGGATGCCCTAATTCTTTCAATGCCTTAGCGGCCTCTTCCAGTTGCATGCACAATACCTCTGATAATATGATATTTCGATAATACCAGAAATATCTTGACCATCATTACATTTCGATTATTTTAGAATTATAGTTAATTGAGTTTGTAAGGATCTGCCCCATGCACCATTGGCTCACCATGCTCCAAGATGCCAGCCACATGTTTTTATTTTTAGCTTTCGAGCTGTCGATTCTGTTTTTGCTGATCAGTGCAGGCGTCAGCCTGATTCGGCAAAAACTGCCCGACAGCAAAATCCAATCCCTGTTGGGTGCCCAACGAGGTAAAGGCTATGCTATCTCTGCACTACTGGGCGCATTAACCCCATTTTGTAGCTGTTCAACCATCCCGATGCTACGCGGATTGCTATCCGCTAAAGCAGGGTTTGGGCCAACGTTGACGTTTCTTTTTGTCTCCCCGCTGCTGAACCCGATTATCGTGGGTTTGATTTGGGCGACCTTTGGCGGGCAAGTCACGTTACTCTACGCCAGCATCGCCACCGGCGTTTCGATATTGGCGAGCATGCTGCTCAATAA